>JALNVJ010000146.1 GCA_023227645.1 Bacteroidales bacterium
GTTAAGGTCTATAGTAGCTTCAATCCTATTATTAGCAATTAAGTCCATTGTTTCTATTATCCTCCCTCTAATATCAGTTATTGTTATCTTTACTTTTCCATTTACATTATCTATCTCAATTTTTGATGTAGAAGATGTTGGGTTAGGGTAGAGTTGTATTTTTATAGGGTTATTGTTGATAGGTTTTATTGATAAACACGATACATTTATAGTATCTCCATAAAATATACCTTCATCGTTTTTGATATAAGCTCTATAGTAAAATGAGTTGTATTCATTGCATGGGTTTGTTATTTTATAGGCAAATTCTCTTAGTGAAGGACTATAAGGTTGAATTTTCTTTGTTGTATTGGCTTGATTAATTTCTGGATTAGGAGAAGAAGAATATACAAATCCTATTTCTAAGTTTCTTGTTGTATTCCCAGTATGTATTAGTTCGCCTCTCATAATTATTGAATCTGATAATAACTCTGGCTGATGACTAATTACCTGTCCTAGGGTTATTGGTTGGGATTGAGTGGTGAAGGTCTTGGTTTCTCCATAAACAGTACTCATATAATTTGTAATAAATGTTCTGTATTGGTAGGTTGTGTTGGAAACTAAATTGTGAACCGTATCATATAATGGAGAATAATTTACTGAATGTGTAAGTGTTGTCCATGTGCTTAATGTATTTGGTTTGAATTGGAATCCACTTGTTAATACTGGGTAGGAACCTTGTTCGTATGATCCATATAATACTATTGTAGATGGAGTATTGAAGATTGCAGTATCAGTAACTAATATAGTTGGTCTTAGTTGTGATGTCCAAACGCTATCATAGGTATTGGTATATGTCCTTCCTGACAGTGTTTCAATATAGGGTTTAAAGAAATAGAGTGAGTTTTGTGCTAGTGATGTTATGGTTGTTACAAATGGACTTGTTGTATTTGTTGTATGGATTGTATCCCAATTACTGAAAGAATTTTTATATTCTACTCCTGTTCCAATAATTGTTTCTGTTCCTGGGAAGAATGAATTGTTTATAGTAACTGAGTTATGAGTTATATTGGTTATAGAATCTGTTCTTATTATTGGTGCAACAAATTGAGCTACTTCAATAGAGAAATCATCTAAGTAAATATTATATCCATTTTTTGAAATTGCTTTTAAGATTATATATGTTTCTCCAACTGCTTCAGGACTAACATTACAGGAGTATTCATACCATCCATTTGTAGTCATTATTGGTTGAGTTTGACTAAAATTAGATATAAATCCAATTTTTCTTGCCCCATTAAATGACTTTGATGAGTTGATATATATTTCAATTCCTTCATCAGATTTAGAATATGTTCCAGATGTTCTAAAAATATTAAATTTTATATTATAGAAATAATTAGGGAATAAAATCTTTGGACTTAATAATGCAGTCCAGCTATTTGAGGAAATATTATAAGAATTGTATCTTAACATATTTGTTCCTCCATTTGGGGTGCAAGTAGGTAATGTGCCTGATTGTACAACAGTAAAATTATCTGTATCAGATGATAAATTATCCCAACAGTTTAATGCCAACTCAAATCCTTCTGTTAGAGGAGGGGTGAGGGTTAGCCCACAATCTGTTATAAATGATTGTGTTTCTGAATATGAAGTTCCTATTGCTGAAACTAAGAATATCCTATATTCGTAGCTGGTGTTAGGACTTAAATTAATAATAGTTACTTGAAGAGGATTGGTTGTTGATGATTGTTGTGTAAAATTACTTGTTCCAAGTTGTCTGTATTCAAAACCCATTGAAGTTATTCCATTTCCAGAAACAATGCCATTAAGAGTTACTGAGGTTGAACTTGAATTAGTGAGTGGAAGAATTGTTATTGTAGGGGTAGAGTTGAAATAATTAAAGTGAAGTATAGAGTCTTGATCATAAGTAATACTTGTTAATGCCTTTCCTGTTGGACTATAATTTTTTAGTTTTGAACCAATAAATGAGGTAATATTTTGTGTGCCAGGGAAAGTAGTGCTACTTGAAGCATTATTGGTTGAATCTCCATAAGCAGGCACTATAAAAAATCCTCTATCGTTAGGGTTTATATTGATTTGATTGATTCTTGAATTTATCCATTGGTCTATTAATAGATTATCACCATGAAATACAAGCATTCCTTTGGCAGCGGTATAGGCATCCCATTTTGTCTGATTCCTATGTTCAAATATAAAAAATTCATTTGAATTAAGATTAACCTTATATGCTTTATTACTATCTGAAATAGCTGGTAATGTGCAAGGAGTACTATCAGATATTAATATAATGGGATCAAGCCAACCAAGCATCTCTCTTTCAAGTGCAGATAGATAGGGAGGTGTTTTCGCTGAATTATTATAATTCCCACTTGACATAAGGTCCCATGATTCTAAAACCACAGATTGACCACCTGTTCCAGAATAATCGGTATCATAAAAATCAGGTAGACCAAGAACATGTCCCATCTCATGACAAATAGTACCTATACCATCTATCTGAGAAATAGTTCTAAGTTCATTAGAGCAAGAATACTTATATACATCTACTCCATCGAAGCTTTGTGAAGGATAAATTGCCCAGCTATGTGGCCAAATAGCATCTGTACCACCACCATTATGTTGACCTCTCCCAGCATAAACAACGTGAATCATATCAACATTACCATCACTATCATTATCAAAATCAGCATAGTTTATATCTTGGTTAGCTAAGGAACAAGCCTCTGCAATCATTTCTCTTGGTCTAATATCATGAGAACCATCAGTTGTTTCAGCACCATAATAAGCTTGTGTTCCACTTAGGGTATATGGTCCAACAACAACGAAATTAGCATTTAAGGCTCCCATTGAATTGTCATAATAATAATCCTTAACACTTCCTGTAGCACCATTTGCTGTGTAGTTTGAATCAGCAATTTGATTTGCCATAGTAATAGCATTTGATGAACTAAATGTTAAATCGGAGAAATTAACTAGGATAACAAGGAAATTAGGATTGGAAACGGTTTTATGCATTTCAATTTTATTGATAGAATACCTTTCTTCTCTATTTTTTTTGAAAACATCCAATTGTGAGGAATTATAAAACAAGCCTTTTTTAATTGAAGATAGGAATAGAATATCATCTGCAGATCTATATTGAGGGTCAGCTGCTATAATATTTGATTTTTTAAGTTTTCCACTTTCATCTATCATTGCATAAACAATTTCTCCACTTTTGTTTTCAAATAATGTATAACCATCACTTGAGCTTAACCAAGATATAAATTCATCACCATTTAAGGTATAGTTTATAACTTTCCCATTTTTTTGAGTCTTAGTAAAAGTTTGAGTTTTGTCTGCAGGAGCTGCAAATAATCCAAAGTTGAAAAGGGTTAATAATAAAATCACCCTTAGAAATGTACTTAATAATTTCATTCTCTGCTTTTTTTGTATTTAAGAAGCAAAGATAATAAATTTTTTGAATAATTTCATATTTCTAACAGTTTAAAGTGAAAAGCTTAACGAATAAATAGATTTTTGAAATACTCACGTAATAATCCCTAATTATAATATTATTAATACTTTTTATTAAACCTCCAAGATAATTATCAATTCTCCAATTTAATTAATTGTTGTCTGATAATTTTGAATTGTTGCCCAGATGATTTGTTGTTTGTGAAAATTTTACTGGACAATAATGATAAATAATAAGAAAATGTAAAAGAGTCTGGATTATTTTATTAAGACTTTAGGTTGCGTTGATAAAGTAATTAGGTCCAAAGATAAAGTAATTAGGTTGCGTTTACTTCGTTTTTTAGATACAAGAGTGGCACTCTTGTGATGTAATAATACTGTTATTAGCCATCAAGAGTGCCACTCTTGTGATGCGATTACTTTATGAGTCCAATCTCTTTTCATTATCTTTGGAGATAATCTCTTTATTAACGTTAGTGGTTTACCATATCTTTAAATCTCTATTACTTAGTTTTCATTTATGATAATTTGATATTAAAAAACTACTTTGATGTTTCTATTACAAGACTGTTGCAAGGTAAAAATCAACATTAAAGACTAGCAAATAGGTTGTTAAGTCGTTTTTTTTTTGATTATCTTTGCACTATAAATTTGATGGGACTCACAAGTTTTGCAGATCTTGCAGCAGATAAAGATAGGTA
>JALNVJ010000147.1 GCA_023227645.1 Bacteroidales bacterium
AAATAAAAAATACAAATAAAATAAATGAGTAAGCAAAAACATATAAAGGTGATTATCGCTTATAATGTGGTTGTGAATCTTGATTAAAACAATCTTGGCGGGGATATTATTTTCTCGCCATTTTTATATATAAACAAACGAAGAGATGGATTTTAGCTTAAAAATAGAAGAAAAACTATTTCTGCAAATGATTAGAGAATTTGCTGAAAAAGAAGTAAAACCATTAGCTGCTGAAATAGATGAATTAGAAAAATTCCCTATGGAAATAGCTGAAAAAATGGGCAAAATAGGAATCATGGGTATCCCTATTCCTATAAAATATGGTGGTCAAGGAGGTACAAATCAAATGTACTCAATGGCAGTTGAAGAACTTTCAAGAGTATGTGGCACAACAGGAGTTGTTGTTTCGGCACACACTTCACTATGCGCAGCACCTATTTTGGAAAATGGTACAGAGGAACAAAAGATGAAATACCTACCAAAGCTTGCCTCAGGTGAATGGATAGGTGCTTTTGGACTAACCGAACCTAATGCAGGAACTGATGCAGCCTTACAACAAACTACAGCTGTTAATGCTGACGACAAATGGATACTAAACGGTTCAAAGATATTTATTACCAATGCAGGATTTGCACATGTTTACATTGTAATTGCAATGACCGACAAATCACAAGGCACAAGAGGTATATCTGCATTTATCGTTGAAAGAGGAACCCCTGGATTCTCAATTGGTAAAGCTGAAAAGAAATTAGGTATTCGTGGTTCATCAACTTGTGAGTTAATATTTGAGAACTGTGAGATACCAAAAGAAAACCTATTAGGTAAAGTTGGTAAAGGATTTGGCATTGCAATGAAAACCTTAGATGGAGGAAGAATTGGAATTGCTGCACAAGCTCTTGGAATTGCACAAGGAGCTATGGACGAAACAGTGAAATACACAAAGGAAAGAAAACAATTTGGAAAAGCGATTGCCAAATTCCAAAACACCCAATTCCAATTAGCAGATATGGAAACCAAGGTTCAAGCATCACGCTTACTTGTTAGACATGCTGCATACAAAAAAGACCAAGGAATATCTTATTCAGTAGAAGCGGCAATGGCAAAACTTTTTGCATCTGAAACAGCGATGGAAGTTACAACCAAAGCAATACAATTTCACGGAGGATATGGTTACACTCGCGAATACCCTGTTGAAAGAATGTTCAGAGATGCAAAAATCACTGAAATATATGAAGGAACATCAGAGGTTCAAAGAATGGTAATTTCAGGTAATTTATTAAAGTAAAATTGAAATAGAGATGAAAATAGTTGTTTGTATAAAACAAGTTCCAGATACTACAGAGGTAAAACTCGATCCAGTTACAGGGACATTAATAAGAGAAGGTGTTCCAAGTATAATGAACCCTGATGACAAAGGAGGCTTAGAACTAGCTCTTGAACTTAAAGATAAATATAATGCAGAAGTAACCGTTATAACAATGGGACCTATGCAAGCTGATGCTGTTCTTAGAGAAGCTTTTGCAATGGGAGCAGACAAAGCAATCCTTCTAACAGATAGAAAATTTGCAGGAGCTGACACCCTAGCAACATCCAATGCATTAGCAGGAGCAATTCGCACATTAGAATATGATTTAGTGATAACAGGTCGTCAAGCAATTGATGGAGACACAGCACAAGTAGGTCCTCAAATTGCAGAGCACTTAGATCTTCCTCAAGTTTCATATCTACAAGACTTAAAATATGATGGGAAGAAAACATTTACAATAAAAAAAGCAACAGAAGACGGATATCAAATTTTAGAAGTTGACTCCCCTTGCCTAGTAACAGTATTATCAAGTGCTAATGAAGCAAGATACATGAAAGTTAGAGGTATTGTTGAAGCATTCAACAAAGAAATTGTAGTAATGGGTGCCGATAAGATAGATGTTGACGAAGCCAAACTCGGGCTTAAAGGTTCTCCAACCAAGGTTAAGAAAGCCTTTACTAAGGGAGTTAAATCAGCAGGACAAATTTACGAAGTTGACACCGAAGAAGCTGTTGGTATAATTATCAGCAAATTAAAAGAAAAGTTTATAATCTAATAAATAAGGAGTAACTAAAAATGAATAAATCAGAATATAAAAACGTATTTGTTTTTGCCGAACAAAGAGAAGGCAAAATTCAAGGAGTTGCTTTTGAATTATTAGGTAAAGCACGCGACTTAGCTAAAGACTTAAAAGAAGAAGTTTATGCAATTCTACTAGGTGGAATAAATATTGAAAACAAAGCCCAAAGTCTTATTGATTCCGGAGCAGATAAAGTAATAATTGCTTCATCTGAGGAATTAGAAAACTATACAACAGAAGCCTACTCACAAGCAATAACTCAAATAGTAAACCAATATAAACCTTCAATCATACTACTAGGAGCAACAACAATAGGAAGAGACCTTGGTCCAAGATTATCCGCAAGACTAACAACAGGACTAACAGCAGACTGTACACGATTGGAAATCTCAGAAGAAAAAGAACTTCTTATGACACGTCCAGCATTTGGAGGTAACCTAATGGCAACAATTGTATGTTCAGACCATAGACCTCAAATGTCAACAGTTCGTCCAGGGGTTATGAAAGCTATGGATAAAGATGAGTCAAGAAAAGGAGTGATTGAAAAAATAACCATTAACTTTAACAAAGAAAAGTTTAAGGTTAGAATCATAGAAACTGTTAAAGAACAATCCAATATGGTTGATATAACAGAGGCTAAGGTATTATTATGTGGTGGAAGAGGAATTGGAACAGATAAAGGATTTGAACACTTACAAGACTTAGCAAAACTAATGAATGCAGAAGTAGCAGCTTCAAGAGCGCTTGTTGATGCAGGATTAATAGGACACGAACGTCAAGTAGGACAAACAGGAAAAACTGTTAGACCAGACCTATACATTGCATTTGGAATCTCAGGAGCCATTCAGCATATTGCAGGAATGGAAGAAAGTGAATTTATTGTAGCAATCAATAAGGATAGATACGCTCCTATAATGCAATTAGCAGACTTAGGAATAGTTGGTGATGTTCGTAAAATCGTTCCAGCCCTAACCGAAAGACTAAAGAGCATAAAGAAATAAGCCTAAACAAAACAGACTTACAAAACTCAACAAAGCAAAAGCGGAACTATAAATTAATTAGTTACCGCTTTTTCTTTTGTCTATAATTAAACAAAAAAATATTAGATATTTCTTCTAACACTTTTTTCTTCTTGCTAGTTATGTAAAAAATAATTACCACCAATGATCCATCCTTACCCTACCAAGATGCCATCCCTACAGGATTTTGTTTGGGTGAATGTAATATTGATTGCTACAAAGATGCCATCCCTCCGGGATTCTGTTTGGACGTATGTAACATTGATTGCTACAAAGATGCCATCCCTACAGGATTTTGTTTGGGTGAATGTAATATTGATTGCTACAAAGATGCCATCCCTACGGGATTCTTGTTTGGGTGAATGTAATATTGATTGCTACAAAGATGCCATCCCTACGGGATTCTGTTTGCTGATAATATAATATTTATTGGATATCCTAAGCACGAGAGGTGCGATATCTTTGTAGAAAGAACATTATTACACGCACACAACCCAGCTCCGTAGGTGCGATATCTTTGTAGAAAAAAACACACAAGGTGGTAATCATTTCCCAATAATAAAACAAGAAAATCTCTTATTTTACTTATATGATATTTGTAAAACATTTTGTTTACTATTGCATAAGAAAAGCAAATCGTTGAAAATACATCAAATTTAGTTGAGGCTGAGGATTACTTTCCTGACCAAACAGAATGCCCTTTCTAATTAATTCTGTAAAATAGTTAATCAAGTTAATCAAGTTAACCTTTTTTCAAAAGTATTTTTATTTTTTTTTCAAAAATACTTTTCATTTTTGCTTAACTTGATTAACTACGTTAACTTTTTTATTCTTCTCTCTTCTCTATTCCTGATTTTTGAACTAAAAAAATATAAATTCAACCATTGTTAGTTTATATTCAATTTCTAATTTTCATTTTTAATAAGAAAAACAAAGCATAAGAAAGTGAATTAAAACAAAGAACTAATTTCGTGAAACGAAGATATAAATTTCTATATCTTCGTTTTATTTTTTACACACTTATGCACGATTAT
>JALNVJ010000148.1 GCA_023227645.1 Bacteroidales bacterium
CAATGCTTCTAATCTTAAAAACACCTATGAAGAGGTGAGGATATGGGATATAGAGCAGAATACATTTGTTAGTACAGGACAAACTTTCTTTGGTACAGTATTTGGAGACTATTCTAAATGTGGGATTAACGTGATGTTTAATACAGGAACCGTAGTTGGAGTAAGTTCTAACATATACGGATCAGGTTACCAACGTAATTTCGTTCCTTCTTTTGCTTGGGGAGGTACAAATGTAGGACTAAAACTATTTGAACTAGACAAGGCAATTGAGGTTAGTGAAAAAATGATGGAAAGAAGAAATATGGTAATGACTGAAGAAGATAAAAAAATATTACGCCACATATTTAATCAAACTTTAAAAAACAAGAAGCTTAGATAAATTATGTACGACGAAACAATGATTGAATTCTCTAAATTGATTGCAGGGGAGCCTGAATTCATTCCATTATTAAATGAAGATGACGCATTAGATTTTGGAGTAAAAGAACTCCCTTCAGAACTTCTGATATTACCATTAAGAGGGAATGTGTTTTTTCCTAGTGTTGTGATGCCAATTACAGCTGGAAGGGATAAATCAATAAAACTTATTAAAGAAGCATATAAGAAGAAACAAATAGTTGGTGTTGTTGCTCAGAAGAATGATGTTGATGATCCAGAATATGATGACTTATATAAAATTGGAACTGTTGCAAGAATAGTTAGAACATTAAATATGCCTGACGGTACAACAATGGTTATTCTCCAAGGTTTGGATAGATTTCGTTTGGATGGACTTTCGCAATCAGAACCTTATTGGAGTGGAAGTGCAAGTCTTCATCATGATGAAGCAAAAAACATTCCTGAGAATGCTAATGCTTTGGTTTCGGCATTGAAGGATGTGTATTTGAAATTAATCAAACTAACTCCCAATCTGCCAACTGATCTTACTTTTGCCATTCAAAATATTGATAATCCTTATTTCTTATTAAATTATATTTCAGCTCATATTGATGTTACTTTGATAGAAAAACAAAAACTATTAGAGATTAACGATTTTTCTAGTAGGGCAACTGAAGTTCTTTCAATTTTGAGTAAGAATGTTCAGATGCAAGAAGTTAAGTTGCAAATACAAAGGAAAGTATCCACAGATCTTGATAAACAACAAAGGGATTATTTCTTAAATCAACAACTAAAAACTATTCAAGAAGAACTTGGTTCTAACCCAACCGATCAAGCTATTAACGAGTTGACAGAAAAAGCGAGGTCAAAGCGTTGGAATAAGGAAACAGAAACTGTTTTCTACAAAGAACTTACCAAGCTAGAGAGAATGCACAGTAGTTCACCTGACTATTCTAATCATTTGAATTACTTAAATTTCATGGTAGAATTGCCTTGGCAAGATTATACCAAGGATAATTTCGACTTGAATAAGGCAATGAAGATATTAGACTCTGATCATTACGGATTAGAGAAAATTAAGGAAAGAATAATTGAATACCTTGCAGTAATTAAACTTAAAGGGGATATGAAATCTCCAATACTATGTTTGGTTGGACCTCCTGGGGTTGGAAAAACCTCATTAGGCAAATCAGTTGCTAAAGCTATTGGAAGAAATTATATTCGTATGGCTTTAGGTGGCTTGAATGATGAAAGCGAAATTAGAGGACATAGAAGAACCTATATTGGAGCTATGCCAGGTAGAATCATAAAATCAATTAATAAATCTAAATCTTCAAACCCTGTTTTTGTACTTGATGAAATTGATAAGGTTTCGGGAATGACTGTTAATGGCGACCCTTCGGCTGCAATGTTAGAGGTTTTAGACCCAGAACAAAACACTGCTTTTCACGATAATTACCTCGATATTGATTATGACCTATCAAGGGTTATGTTTGTGGCAACAGCAAACTCGTTAAACACTATTCAACCAGCCCTTATTGATAGAATGGAGGTAATTAATATACCAGGCTATATAGTTGAAGAGAAATTACAAATAGCAAAAAAGCATCTTTTCCCTAAGCAATTGAAAGAGCATGGGGTGACTAAGTTGCAAATAAGTATTCCTGATTCAGTTATCTTAAAAGTTATAAATGATTATACTCGAGAGTCAGGGGTTAGACAATTAGAAAAACGTATAGCAAAAATTGTTCGTTATCGTGCTGTTCAATTAGCCAAATTAGAAACATATTCAAAACAGATTAAAATTGAACAACTAAAAAGTATACTAGGGCTTCCTACCTCAGAACACGACATGCATCTTGAAGAAGATACTGTTGGTGTTGTAACAGGATTAGCTTGGACACAAGTAGGAGGGGAGATATTATTTATTGAAGCAAGTATAAGTAAGGGAAAAGGAATATTAACCCTAACAGGAAATCTTGGAGATGTAATGAAAGAGTCTGCAACTTTGGCATACGAATACCTGAAAGCACATTCACAACAACTAAATATAGATCCTAAGATATTTGAAGATGTTAATCTCCATATACACGTTCCTGAGGGAGCAACACCTAAGGATGGTCCATCAGCAGGAGTTACAATGTTCACAGCAATGGTTAGTATTTTTGCTAATAAAAAAGTTAAAGCTAATGTTGCTATGACTGGAGAAATAACACTTAGAGGAAAGGTTTTGCCCGTTGGAGGAATAAAAGAGAAAATACTTGCTGCAAAGCGATCTAATATAACTGATATTGTAATATCGGAGCAAAACAGGAAAGACATAGAGGATATATCTGAAAAATACTTAAACGGAATAACATTCCATTATGTTAAAAGTATGATTGAAATTCCTGATTTGGTTTTTGTTAAATAAAATAATAAATAATGACTCTTAAAATATTAATATTAGTAGTAGTTCTTTTACTATTTGTTGTCTTTCTTTTTTATGCAATTAAATCTTTAAGAAAGAAACTCAAGGATTATGATGAAGATAAGCCAAAGGATAAAAATTTGGTTTATTTGTCTAGTAAAGGAAGTCTTATTTTTTATGTGCTTTTGCTTCTAATATTCACTTTCTTTCTTATAATGTATATAATGTGGAAAACACAATAAAATAATTATCATGTCACTAGAGGAAATAAGGAAAGACTTCCCAATTCTTGAGGAAAAGGTTAATAATAAATCATTAGTTTACTTAGATAACGCTGCCACGGCTCAAAAGCCTATACAAGTGATTGAAGCAATGATGAATTATTATCTTCATCTCAACTCTAACGTTCATCGTGGGGTTCACACCCTGAGCCAAAAGGCAACAGATGAGTTTGAGTTAGCCAGAAAAGAGGTTCAAAACTTTATTTCCGCTAAAGAGCATGAGGAAATCATATTTACAAGAGGCACTACTGAAAGTATTAATTTAGTTGCATCTTCGTTTTGTGAGAAATTTATTGGCAAAGATGATGAGATAATTGTTTCAGAGCTTGAACATCATTCAAATATTGTTCCTTGGCAATTAGCTCAAGAAAAATACAAATTCAAAATCAATGTACTTCCTTTTAAAGATAATGGAGAGTTAGATCTTGATGTTTTTAAGACCTTACTAAACAAGAAAACAAAACTTGTTAGTGTTGCCCATGTTTCAAACGCATTGGGTACAATTAATCCAATTAAAGAAATAATAGACTTATCTCATAAACAAGGAATACCTGTTTTGATTGATGGTGCACAAGGTGTTCCTCATTTCAAAGTTGATGTACAAGATTTAGATTGTGATTTCTATGCTTTTTCTGGTCATAAGATGTATGCTCCAATGGGTATTGGGGTGCTTTATGGAAAGAGAGAATATCTTGACCAAATGCCACCCTATCACGGAGGGGGAGAGATGATTAAGGATGTTTCTTTTGAATGTACAACATATAATGATTTACCTTATAAGTTTGAAGCCGGAACTCCTCAGTATCTGATGTGCTTGGACTTAAAGCTGCAATTGAATATATACACAAGATAGGTTATGACTTTATTCAAAAGCATGAGGATTTTCTTATGGAATATACAACCACGAGATTATTGGAAATAGAAGATTTAAGAATATATGGAACATCAAACAATAAGGCTGGTTCAATATCCTTTAATATTAAAAATATTCATCCATTTGATCTAGGTACGCTACTCGACCAATTAGGAATTGC
>JALNVJ010000149.1 GCA_023227645.1 Bacteroidales bacterium
ATTCCTAAGGTTTGAAGATATTCCTTGCAACCTTTCTTTAAGAGTTTTGTTTCCTTAAAATTAATGGTTGGAGAGTCGATAGGAATTTTTGGATCTATTGCACTCCTAATTACATCAGAATAAGCAGAAACAATAGGGCAATTATAACTATTGACCGATTTATTGCTCTCCTTTTTTTCAAAGATAACATAGGGCATAAATATCCTATCAACTTTTTTCTCAATAAGATTATAAATATGGCTATGTGTTAGCTTGGCAGGAAAGCAAATATTATCGGACATAACAGAATGTACACCTAACTCATAATTCTGAAAAGTTGATGGTTCAGAAAGAACAGTACAAATTCCACTCTTAGCAAATAGCTCATGCCAAAATGGATAATTTTCATATATGTTTAAGGCACGAGGTATGCCAATTACTGTTGTGATAGAATAGTCTTTTATTGGTTTTCTGTCAAATAGTAAATTGTATTTATCTGTATAAACATTCTTGCCTTTCTTCTTTTTCTCTCCATTATTTGAAAATATCTTTTCGCATTTATTACCTGAAAAGAAAATATTATTATTGGTAAAGGTGTACTTATTAATAAGACAATGGTTTTCACATCCCCTGCATTGAATCTCTTGTGTGGTGTATTTTGAAGATAATATTAATTCTTCAATCGTTCTTCCCTCAGATTTAATTGAATTTTTTGCATAAATAGCAGAGCCATAAGCTCCCATTAGTTCAGGGATATTACTCCTAAATACATTCGACTTGGTTAGGAGTTCAAAGGCTCTAACCACAGAATCGTTCTTCATTGTTCCACCTTGCAGAACTATATTTTTACCTAACTCTTCTTGGTTTTTAATTTTTAGAACCTTGTAAAGACAGTTCTTAACAATAGAATAGGAAAGTCCTGACGCAATATCTTCAATTGAGGCATTCTCTCTAAGTACTTGCTTTATCTTTGAGTTCATAAAGACAGTACAACGTGTTCCTAAATCGCAAGGGCTTTCGGCACTGCAAGCATAAGAGGCAAAATCGGAAATCTGAATACCTAGTGATTTTGCAAATGTTTCAAGAAAAGAACCACATCCAGATGAACAAGCTTCATTAATTTCCATTCTGTTCAATACTCCATTCTCAATAAACATTGCCTTCATATCTTGTCCTCCAATATCGAGTACAAAGCTTACATCTGGAGTAATTTTCTTTGCTGCAGCATAATGACCAATGGTTTCAATTATTCCACAATCAAGGTTAAAAGTGGCTTTTATTAAATCCTCCCCATAGCCTGTTGAAGCACTTGCTTTTATTTTTATAGATTTGTTTTGAGTTTTTGAAATTAATTTTTCTAAACCCTCTTTTGCCGTTAGGATTGGATTGCCATTATTTGGTGAATAGAAAGAAAAAACCACCCTTTCGTCTTTGTCAATTGCCACAACCTTTGTTGTTGTTGAGCCTGAGTCGATACCTAACCACAAATCTCCTTCGAAATCATTAATATCAACCTTCTCGATTTTGTTTTTATCTTTTTCTGCTTTCCAGTTTAAGTATTCGTTTTCTGAATTGAATAGGGGAGGTAGTCTTTGAGTTGTTTTTAGGTCTTGTCCGCTACTATTTTCAAATAAACTGATTAATTCTTCAATTCTATGTTTTGAATTCTTTTCATCATGGAGTGCAGCACCCCATGCAGGAATCAAATTTGCATTGGGAGGTGTTAGGGTATCTTCTTCTGTTATTTTTAAATAACTTATAAATGCTTTTCTTAGAGAGGGCATAAATGTTAGAGGTCCTCCGCAAAAAAGAATCTTTGGCTTAATTTCAACTCCGTGAGATAGGGTAACAACAGTTTGAACAGCAACTGCATGGAAGACAGATAATGCTATCTCTTTTTTATTTACATTTTTAGAGATTAGATTTTGTATATCTGTTTTAGAGAATACCCCACATCTTGAAGCAATTGGATGTGACCTAGTTGCCTCTTGAGCTAAGGAATCTAATTCTTCAATTGATACCCCTAAAAGAGTTGTCATTTGATCTATAAAAGCTCCTGTTCCACCAGCACAATTACCGTTCATCCTCAGGTCTGCATTGCCATCATTATTTAGATAAACAACCTTTGCATCCTCTCCTCCAATATCAATTATGGTTGAAATATCAGGAAACTTCGATCTAATTACATCAACTGTTGCAGTAACTTCTTGGATAAATGGAAGTGAAAAACGTTCACTAATACCCATCCCAACAGAACCAGTGATTGATAATTCAATTTCGCAATCATTTAAGTTCTCTTTCAATTCCTTAAATATTGAGATTATTGTATTGAAAATATCTGCACAATGCCTTGTGTATTTAGAATAAATAATATCTCCTTTATCGTCAACCACCACCACTTTTGCTGTAGTTGAACCAATATCTAATCCTACTCTATATGAATTCATTAAAAAATTTAATCTAATAGTTTGACAGTATTGTCAAATGCAAAAATACTATTAAATTTCTTTCTTGCAAATTATTATAGATTATTACAATAAAAGAAGTCCAATAAATTACTATTTAAGTAATTTATTGGACTTCACATATAAGGCAAAAAGTCTTATTCTCTTATTTTTTTAAGAACATCTTTGCGAAATTCTTTGGCTCTCTCTTCTTCCAATCACCTTTATGGTAAATGTAGGAAGCAATCATAGGGACAACAGTTGTAGCTTCTGCATAAACCATTTGTTCGTATGCTGTGTCAACCTTACCCCATGAACAAGCTTCTTTCAGTGTTGAGGAAGAACATGCACCATCTCTTGAGTCAGCAACGGTGATTTGAACTGCATATTTATGCATCTCAACTTCATGACCAAGTATTTCTGCACAAACAACAGTGTCTTGAACAAAATTCTTAGGAACTCCACCACCAATCATAAATAATCCAGTAGTTCCAGCCTCAATCTTAATATCGGTTAGTTCTTTAAAATCTCTAACAGAATCAATTGAAAGGTGAGAATTTGGGTTCTCAACTTGATGAAGAACCAATCCAAACCCAGCAGAACAATCGCTAAATGCAGGGCAGAAAATAGGAACATTGTTTTCGTAACAAGCTTGGATAAGAGAATCTTTCTTCTTTGCATTGTTCCCTTCTGTTAACCATCTACCTATTTCCCAGATAAATTCTCTTGAAGAGTAAGGACGCTTTTCCAATCTGTCAGCAATAATTTTAATTGTTGAATCACAGTTTTGAAGTTCTTCTTCATCAATATAAGTATCATATATCCTATCAATATAGTTAGATCTTAGGTGTTTGTCGTCAATAAAAGGAGTTCCTTTATAATGTTTGAAACCTAAGGCTTCAAAAAAGTCCATATCGATTATAGAAGCTCCAGTTGCAACAACAGCGTCAATCATTTTATTCTTAACCATATCAACATAAACTTGCATACAACCTGCAGCTGATGTGCTTCCAGCAAGAGATAAGATGATAGAGCAATCTTTATCGTTAATCATCCTGTCGTAAATATCTGCAGCATTCGCAGTGTCACGAGATGAAAATGACATATCACGCATAGCGTTAACCAAATCAGTAGTATTGATTTTTTTAATATCAATATGCTTCACTACTTCATTTAATAAATCTTTTTTTTCCATTATTCTATAGTTTTATTATGTTTTCCTATTTAATTACAAATTAATTTCAAGTTGCAAATATAGGATAAATATTTGAAATTGACATCAATATTTTCAAGCACTATAAAGAAAATAAAAAAAAAATTATCAAATATTTTGAGGTTATAAAAAAAGTAGTACCTTTGCATCGGAAAGTTGGCAGAGTGGTCGAATGCGGCGGTCTTGAAAACCGTTGACTGTTACAGGTCCGGGGGTTCGAATCCCTCACTTTCCGCACTAATAAAAAGCCTTAACTTAATACAAGTTAGGGTTTTTTTTTATTTTTAAAATAGTAGAAAATTCAAATTTAATAAGGATTTCTCAGTTAAAGTTTGATAAATATCAATTTTATTGTTTCCTTTGCATTTATTAATTTAAAAAATAAAAATATGGAAACAATTTGTAGTGATTATTGTCCTTTTGAACAAATATCATGGATATGGTATAGTATTGGAGTAATA
>JALNVJ010000150.1 GCA_023227645.1 Bacteroidales bacterium
GAAGAAACATACTAAACGACCTTCCCAAAATAGACCATAGCCTTTGGCTGGTTTGCCCTCGTGTTCGTGGATTTTAGGTAAGCCATTTGGGAAATTAAGTTTTTATCTTATATAAATAGGGGTGGGATGAAACGCCGTTTCAAGAAGTTAAAACGGCGTTTCATTTTTTTAAAATGGTGATTCAGTAAATTGTTTTGGGGTTTTATTTTTTAGCTATGGGAATAAAAAAAGTCGTGCAGAATGTTGTATTCTTGCACGACTAAAACTAAGGGTTAATAGGTTAGTTTAGTTGTCTTTATCTATAAGATTTCTTATTTGGTTCCTTTATTTCCCAAGTTTGGATTCAACCGCTTCTTTGGAAAGTTTCTTTGTACAGAAGAACCAATCGTAGCAAGTCATCTCGCCAGTTTTATCTTCCATTCTGTCTTTAGCTGTTCCACAAGAACCTGCAGTTGGAACAATTACATCGTCTCCTGGTTGCCAATCTGCTGGAAGTGCTACTCCAAAATTATCTGCTGTTTGAAGTCCTATTACAATTCTTTTGATTTCTTGGAAATTCCTACCTAGAGATAGTGGGTAATATAAAATTGTTCTAATAATTCCTTTTGGATCTACAAAGAATACCGCTCTAACTGCTTGTGTTGTACTTTCACCTGGTTGAACCATTCCATAAGTATTTGCAACATTCATTGAGATGTCTTCAATAAGTGGGAACATAATTTCAACATTTTTCATCCCCTTATATTCTATCTTTTCCTTAATAGTTCTTAACCATGCGATATGGCTATAAAGTCCATCGATAGAAAGACCAACTAATTGGCAGTTTAGATCTTCAAATTCTTGAGCCATTGATCCAAAAGTCATAAATTCTGAAGTACATACTGGTGTGAAATCTGCTGGATGGCTAAATAGTATTGACCATTTTCCTTTATAATCTTCTGGAAATTTTATTTTCCCTTGTGTTGTTACTGCTTCAAATGAAGGTGCTTTTTCGCCAATTGATGGCATTCTTGTAATTTCGTTTTCCATAATCTTAATTATTTAATTGATTAGTAAATAAATTATTTATATTGCAAATATACAAATCAATTCTTTCATAAACTATAAATAATATCTATCTTTGTATCGATAAAATTAATAACTTATATCAAACCCTTATGACACTTCAACAATTACAATATATTATTTCCTTAGATAATAAGAAACATTTTTTAAATGCAGCTGAACAGTGCGGGGTTACGCAACCAACCCTAAGCACAATGATACAAAAATTAGAAGATGAATTAGATGTTAAGCTCTTTGATAGGTCTAAACAACCACTTGTTACAACAGAGATAGGAAGGGAGGTTGTTGCTCAGGCGAAAGTTATTCTCAAGAATACTGAAGTTTTAAGAGAAGTTATAAAGAATAAGAGGGAATGTTTGGAGGGTAGGTTAAACTTAGGTATTATTCCCACAATTGCACCTTGTCTGCTTCCGAAATTTTTAATTGAATTTAGGAAGAACTACCCTAAGATAGAATTAAAGATACAGGAAATGAAAACCTCAGATATTATTTATAACCTAAATCAATCTAAACTCGATATGGGAATACTTGCTACTCCATTAGAAAATGATGATTTGTTGGAGATTCCTATATATTATGAAAATTTCTTGGCTTATATTTCTCCCAAAGAAGATATATATAATGAAGAAATTCTTTCTGCTAATAAGATGCCATTGGATAACTTATGGATTTTACAAGAAGGTCATTGTTTAAGAAACCAAGTTTTTAATTTCTGTACCGATAAAATGGATAAAAAACCAATTTATGAGGCAGGTAGCATTGACACCCTAATTAAGATAATTGATCGCAATGGTGGATATACTGTTATTCCAGAACTGCATCTTGAATTTCTAAACCCTGAGCAATTAAAGAATGTAAGGAAAATTGAAAAACCACAAGGAGTTCGGGAGGTTTCAGTAGTTATTACAAATGATTTTATTAGAGAAAGACTATTAAATGCAGTTGTAGACACAGTTAAGTCAATTGTCCCAAATGAAATGATTGATGAAAGATTAAAGAAATTCGCTATTAGATTATAATATTATATTGTTGTCCGATAAAAAAATAAAGGTCCTATAATGTTTTGAGTGGGTTAATAATAATATTTTACTTTGCATTATGAATACTATAGTGATATTTGATTTAGCCTTATGTTTATTGAGTTAAAGTAGCAATTTTCTTTAGTTTTAATTTAATCAAAACCAGAATGAAATCAATAAAGAATTTAGAAAAAGGATTTGTGTTCTTAGGAAAAATAAGATGAAAAAATAATTGACTAAAGAGTTTTTTGATAAAAACACTTGGATAGATAAATATAGATATTTATTTTTATTGAGTTCCTCAAAATTTTCATATAAAGAAATGGGTATGATTAATATTGCTTTTTGTTATTACCAACTTGGAGATATAAAAAAAGCTAAAGAAATGTATGAAAACACATTAAAAGAATTTCCAGAAAGTGAAATGGCAAAAGCTTCAATAAATATTATAAATTCTTCTAAAGAAAATGACTGAAATAATAATATACATGTTTCTGGTTTTAATTAATATCGCTAAATAATCTATTATGAAGAGAATAGTTTTAGTTGTTTTATTCCTTACTTTAAGTCTTTTTTCTTTTGCACAAGAAGTATATCAGCCGAAAAATTTGAAGCAAGCTGTTAAGTTTTTAGATAAGGTGTCCTCTTAATCGCTTAAAGATAGTATTGTTAAAACAGACGATAATTTACTTGAAAATCTTTTTTACGGTTCTATAACGTTTTGAGTGGGTAAATAAAAATATTTTACTTTGCATTATGAATACTATAGTAATATTTGATTTAGTTTTAGGTTTATTGAGTTAAAATAGCAATTTTCCTTTGGTTTTAATATTATCAAAACCAGAATGAAATCAATAAAGAATTTAGAGAAAGGATTTGTGTTCTTAGGAAAAATAAGATGAAATAATAATTGACTAAGTCTAAAATCACATATATTATCTATAATAATATTATATTTGCAGATTAATTAAATATAAAGATATGAAAAGTAAAAATATTTGGAATTATGGTTTTAGTTGGGGTTCTATTATTGGTGGAGCTTATTTTTTCTACCATTTAATTGGATACGCCTTAGATATTGAAACGAATTTTCTATGGAGTTTCTTAGGAACTTTTATAGTTGTGTTTGGATTGGGTTGGTCTATGGTTAATTACAGAAAAAATATTTTAAAGGATAATATGAAATTTGGGAAATTCTTTTCCATTGGAGCAGTAATTTCAGTCTTTATATCTCTTTTCACAACTCTTTTTATGGTACTGTATATTGGGAAATTAAATCCTAATTATCTTGATAATTTCTTTGTTCAATTACAAGATGTGTATGATCAAATGGGTTATGAAATTGATGTTTATGATAATCCTCTTGTTATAAAAACAATTAAAATAGTTTTGTTCCCTTTTATGTTGATTTTTGATTATATTGGGAATCTATTCTATTCTTTATTAGTAAGTTTAGTTGTTTCTCGACCTCTTATGGGTCAACCAAGGGTTCATAATAGACCAAATCCTAATGATTATGTACCATATCAAGAATCTAAAAAAGAAGATGAAATTGAAGAGGTTGAAGAAATTGAAGAAGAGGTTGAAGATAATGAAGATGGGGAGTATAACGAAAAAGGTAAAAACTAATATATGGCGTTAATAAAGAAATATAAATCAAAAATATATGGTAACTACTGGTTAGGTATTATCAAATTTGGATTTCTTACTGGATTTGGACTATTTTTAGTACTATTATTTAGACATTGGTTGAAAATGCCAATTACTCAACCTGTTGGTTTTGTTGAAAACTTTGCCCTTCTTATCCTTATGTTTATTGGGGTTTACTGGTATAAGATTGGACTTGATGAAGGAAGAATAACATTTAAGGAATGTTATATTGTAGGATTTGGTTCTGGAATTGTTGGCTCTATATTATATGGTATATCCCTATATGTTTATGCCCTATATCTCGATAGTGGTTTGCAAGACCGATGCTTTGAGGTTCAAAGATCAATAGAAGCAAATTCC
>JALNVJ010000151.1 GCA_023227645.1 Bacteroidales bacterium
CGGTCCCATAGCTCAGTTGGTTAGAGCATCTGACTCATAATCAGGGGGTCCTTGGTTCGAGCCCAAGTGGGACCACCCCAATAGAAAAGACTTCTCATTTAGAGAGGTCTTTTTTTTTATTTATTATTATTGTTTTTTTAACTCGGGTTCTTATGTTTTTTATATATTTTTGCTTGTAATTTATTGAATGATATGAGAAAGGTTATTGTTTCTGTTAGTAATGATTTGCATACTGATAATAGGGTGGATAAGACTTGCAGAACTCTTATTGAGAATTCTTATGATCTTGTTTTGATTGGTAGGTTGAGACGTAATAGTCCACCTTTAAATCCTAGGCCTTATGCTTTTCTGAGGATGAAGCTTTGGTTTTCCACTGGTTTTCTTTTCTATGCTAATTTGAATGTTTCTCTTTTTTTTAGGCTTCTTTTTTCTAAGTTCGATTTGCTTTGGGCTAACGATTTGGATACCTTACCTGCTAATTTCTTGGTTGCTAAGATAAGGAATAAGCCTTTGATTTTTGATTCGCATGAGCATTTTACGGAGGTTCCTGAACTTAAGTATAATCGTTTTGCTAAGTGGTTTTGGAAAAAAACTGAAGCTTTTATCTTGCCTCGTCTAAGCTATGTTATTACTGTTTGTGAGCCTATTAGGGAGTATTTTATAAGTGAGTATAATATTGATGCTTTGGTGGTTAGAAATTGTCCTAAGAGTGGTTTTGCTCTTCGTGAGAAGTTGAAAGAGGATTTGGGTATGCCCGATATGCCTATTTTGATTTGGCAGGGTGGGGGTTGTAATATTGAAAGAGGGATGGAAGAGCTGGTGGAGTGTATGCAGTGGGTTGATGCTTTTCTTTATATTATTGGTGGTGGCGATGTTTATGATAGATTGAAGATATTGGCTGAGGATTTTGGTGTTGGTTCTAAGGTTTGTTTTACCGGTAGGCTTCCTTTTAATGAGATGATGCAATATACTTCTAATTCAACTATTGGACTTTCTTTGGATAAGGATACTAATAAAAACTATGCTATTAGTCTGCCTAATAAGTTGTTTGAGTATATTCATGCTGAGATTCCTTTTCTTATTACTCCTCTAAGTGAAATAAAACCTATAGTTGAGGCGTTTAATTGTGGAGGGTTTATTGCTGATCATAATCCTAGATATTTGGCAGGGATGATTAATTCTCTTTTGGCTGATGAAAAAAGGAGGGAGCTTTATTCTCAAAATTCTAAGAAGGCTAAAGATATACTTTCTTGGGAAGTGGAAGAAAAGAAAATAATTGACTTATTAACTATTATAAATAAATGTTATCAATATTAATACCTACATATAATTTCGATTGTTCAAAATTATGCAAGGATCTTCATTCACAGGCTATGAAGCTTGGTGTTGATTTTGAGATTAGGGTCTATGATGATTTTTCAACAAAGAAGTTTGACGAGAATAAGCTTTTAGGTTCTTTGAATAATGTTATTTATAAGGAGTTGCCTCGCAATTATGGTCGTTCTGCTGTCAGAAACCTTATGGTTGATGAGGCTTTGGGTAGGTATTTAATTTTCTTGGATTGTGATGGGGAGATTGCTTCAACTAATTTCTTAAGCATTTATAATAAGTTTAGGGATGATGCTGATGTGATTTGTGGTGGTAGGATTTATCCTGAGAAAGATAAGATTAAGAAGCGTCATTTCTTGCATTGGATTTATGGAAATAAGAGGGAGTCGAGATGTAATAGATCTAATGCCAAGAGTTTTATGACCAATAATTTTATGATTAAGAAAGATGTTTTCCTTTCCACAAGGTTTGATGAGTCAATGATTGGTTATGGGCATGAGGATACTGCTTTTGGCATTGAGCTTAAGAAAAAAGGTTATAAGTTTAAGGTTATTAAGAACCCTATCATTCATATTGGGCTCTATGATGCAAATGATTTTATTAGAAACACTCGCAACTCGATTGATAATCTTGTGATGATTGTTGATCAGAAGTATAATATGGAAGACTTTTTTGATATAAAGCTAGTGAAGACCTATTTTATTATTAATAAGCTTGGACTTGGTATGTTTTGTGCCTTTTGTTTTAGGCTTATTAGTCCAAGTATTGAAAAGAATCTCCAAAGTAAATACCCTAATTTATGTCTTTTAGATATTTATAAATTAGGATATTATTCTATGGTTTATAGGAATAGGAAGGCTAACCGATAAGTTTTCCGTCCTCACAACAGATTACTCTGGAACGATATTTCTCTATTACAAGATAGTCGTGTGTTGCCATTAATATGGTTGTGTTGAGCTCTTTATTGATTTTTAGAAGTAATTTAATTATTTCCTCTGAGGTTATGGGGTCAAGGTTGCCGGTAGGTTCATCTCCAATTATTAGTTCGGGTTGATTAACTATTGCTCTTGCAATTGCAACTCTCTGCATTTCTCCCTCACTCATATTGTATGGTTTTTCAAACTTTTTGTCTAATAGCCCAACGTTTTCTAGAGCCATATTGATTTTTGCTTCTATTTCGCTCTTGTCCTTAACTCCAATTGCTCTTAAAACAAATTCTAAGTTTTTATATAGGTTTCTGTCTTGTAGGAGCTGGAAGTCTTGAAATACTATTCCTAGCTTTCTGCGAAGATATGGTATCTTTCTTTTCTTGATTTTTAAAAGTGGTATCTCGCAAATTTCTCCAAACCCATTGGTTAGGGGTAGGTCGGCATAAATTGTTTTTAGGAGGGAACTCTTGCCTGTTCCTGTTTTGCCAATTAAATAAACAAATTCTCCTTTATTGATTGTTAGGTTAACATCGCTCAAAACAATTTTCCCTTGCGATATGGTTGCGTTTTCAAATTTAATAATAGGATTAGTTTCTTCTAATATTTTATCGTCTGTTTCTAAACTATTCTCTTCAACTAATTTAATTTCATCTGACATAATTTGGTTTTTTTCATTTTTGTAATTCGTAATTTAGTAACGGTGGTTAATGCATAAACGTATAGTATATACAGTAAAATTAATAGAGGGATAAATATATTATCATCTAAAAACAATGAGGCTATTACTCCTATTGTTGAAACTATCATCGAAAAGCTTAGGACTATTAAAGCAGTTTGTGAATGTGAGGCTCCTGTTCGTAGAAAGAAATGGTGAATATGTGATTTGTCGGGCCTAAAAGGAGAATGGCCTTCTCTTATTCTCTGTGTGAAAACTCTTAGGGTGTCGGCAAGTGGTATAAAAAACAAAGTTACGACTACTCCGATATTAGATTTTATAGGTTGATCAAAGATTGCAATTTTAAGACCGTATTCACCATTATATTGAATCGCTGCAATCATTGTGCTTGCTAGTATCATTCCAATTGAAATTGAGCCTGTGTCGCCCATAAAAACTTTTGATGGCTCCCAATTAAACCATAGAAATCCACATATTGCTCCAATTGTACTAGCACAAATAATTGACCAAAAAAATGTGCTTCCAAAGGTGCCAGTGGCTATAGTTCCTGGGACAATTAATATAAAGAAAATCAATAGGGGTAAAAAAACAGCTAATGCTTGGGTGGCAGATTGTCCGTCAATGCCGTCAATTAAGTTGTAGGTGTTTAAGATAACGATATAGAAAAATACGGTTACAGCGTAGCTTACCCAGTTGGGAAGTTCGTATATGCCTAAGAATCCATAAAAGCTGTCTATTCTAATGCCTATAGCGCAAAGGAATAGGATAGCTATTATCTCAATTATTAATTTGCTTTTAGCTGATAATGAATTCATGTCGTCTCTTATGCCAACAATAACAATGCTAGAAATAATGGCAATAAAAGAAAGTATTAGATCGATTGAATCGTATTTTGATATTTGAGGTATCGCAATTATATAGGAGATTAGAAAAGCAAGAAAAATAACGGCACCTCCAATATTTACCTTTTCGCCTTTATGTATTTTTCTGCCACCAGAGCAATCAATAACTTTGTATTTTTGCATGAGCTTTATAAAAAAAGGCATAATAAAAAATACTAACAATAGAGGAATTAAAAAATAATAGTATAATATCATATTCGGCTCTTAATCATTTTTGCAAAGATAATAA
>JALNVJ010000152.1 GCA_023227645.1 Bacteroidales bacterium
AAGATTTGGACTTGGAGCAATTGGAAGATCATAATCCATATAATGATTATAGTTTGCAATAGGAATAACAGTTAAATCACATTTCAACATTCCTTTCGCACCTCTCACCCTATCATTTGAAGTCCCCAGCCATTTCTCCCCATTAATCATCATAGCATATTCACCAATAGTCATCCCGTAAACAATAGGAACAGGATGCATCCCAACAAAAGAAACCAAAGAATTATCTTTTAAAACAGGACCATCAATATAAGAAGCATTAGGATTAGGCCTATCAAGAACAATAAGAGGAATAGAATTTTCCGCACAAGCCTCCATAACATAATGAAGAGTTGAAATATAAGTATAGAACCTGCAACCAACATCCTGAAGATCAAAAACCACTATATCATTTCCCTTAAACTCCTCGGCCTTAGGTTTTTTATTTGAACCATATAGAGAAATAATAGGAAGAGAAGTTTTAGGATCAATAGAAGAATTAATCTTAGCACCAGCCTCAGCATCACCCCTAAACCCATGTTCAGGACAGTAAATAGCTCTTAGCTCAAGACCCAAACTAATCAAAGAATCCACCAAATGCCTCTTACCAATCAAAGAAGCCTGATTAGCCACAACACCCACCTTCTTTCCTCTTATCATTTCAATATACCCCTCAACACACTCAGCCCCAACCCTCAAATCATCATTAGCCCCTTGCGAAAAAACATTACCCATAGGCATAATAAAAAGGAAACAAAAGAATATTTTAAATCTCATAAACCAAATAATTAATATTAGTACCTCTATTTTTAATTATTGACAAAGATACAAAAAAGAAAAATAGAGGATAAATAAAAAAAAAGATAGTAAGTAAATCTCTAAAAACCCCCCTTTTCTCACCATAAAAAGGGGGGTTTTTCTACCATAAAAATCCCCCTTTTTTAGGGTAAAAAACCCCCCTTTTTTTAGAAATTATTAGTTATAAGAATTTAAAAAGATAGTGATTAGTTATAAATAGATAGTGAAAAAAACCAAAAATACTAGTTTCCAATAATCACCTTACCACTTATAGTTTTTCCATTAACAGATACATTATAAGTATAAGCCCCTGCATTTAGATTAGAAACATTTATCCTATTTCCAAGCTTAGATTTCAATTTCTCCTTCTTAATTAATCTCCCCTGCATATCAAATAATTCAATATCACTTTGCTTGAAATTACTTGCTTCAATATCCACATATATATAATCTTTTGCGGGATTTGGATAAACTTTTATGCTTTCCTTATCGCCTGTTTCAATGTTAGTTAAGCTTATTAAGCCTTTTGGATTAAATTTTATTAGCCATGCGTTATAAGGGCGAGAGAAGCCTGACTGAGAGGAGTAGGCTGCAATAATAACTCCACCATCTTGCGTTGCCTTGATTCCTCCACGAATATTTTTAAAGGAAGAATCTTGAAAGCTTATCCTATAAACAAAATTAGTATCTCCATTTAAATTAAAGTTGCGCAATTCCAATGCTCCATAAGACCAATCCCAATTACTAGCATAATAACATATATAGATGGAATCTGTATTAACAAAATCTATTATTCGTTTTGTTTCTGTGCCATAGAAATCAATAAATATATCATCTTCTACTCCTTCAATTAAGACTGGTTCTACATTTATTAGGGATTTACTATTAACATTAAACAAATTTATGCTCGATACACTATCGCCTGTCTGACCTATTATATCTTGCCCAAAGAAAAATGTAAAAACAAGTATCGAATCATTAATCCTGGTCATATTGGCAGGATAATATCCTTTAATACTATCCTCTATTTCAAAGGTTTCCTTATTCAAATAATATAAAGAGCAATCATCTTTAAACCTTGTAACAGAAGGAGCCCCATTTATAGCAAATAATAAATTATCTTTCATTTCACATAAATCAAGGTCAAAGTTTTGATGATAAAATGTTTTTTCATATAAGATATTTGCCATTGTATCAACCTTAATAAGCTTGGCAAATTCTGAGTTTTTACTTGAAAGCAAAACAATAAAATTCTTATCATCAAGCATTATCGAACGAAGCATTAGTCCAGCCCATTTTATTGTATCTCCTTGAAAATGAATTAACGTGTCCCTAGAAATTAAACTCCCTAAACTATCACGACGATACATAAATAAGTTTTCATAGTAATCATAATTCCCAATAAAACTAGTTGAAAAACTATACATTTTATTATTTAACTTATAATCAACGCCAAAAAGCACACTAAACTTATCTACTTCGACAACATTCAATTCATCATCAAATAAATAATTTAGAGATGAATCTTTATTAAAATTTATATACTGAATATAAAGACCCTGATCATCATAATTATTAATTACATTAATCATTTCATGATTTTCAAGCTTTAATTCATTTATTTTATATTTATCATTTTGATATATCTGCTCAAAAACTTGAGCATTGCAACTTAAACGAATAACAATAGTCAATAAAACTAGTAATAAACTTTTCTTTTTCATAATTTAATTATTATTTACACGGGCTAATAATTAGCCCGTGTAAAATTTAAATTTTAAAATCCAGAATTAGTAATTGCAGCCATATGCATATCATAAAGATTAACTTCTCTTAATAATGCACATGTGATTCTTGCTACTCTTAATTTATACATATCTGTAGTATGAGGTATAGGTTGTTCCACATAATAATCTGGTGTTTTACGAACACGTGGATCATAATTAATTAACACATATCCGAATTGACTCCAATAACCACTACAAGCATTTTGAGCTGTTGAAATTGCGGCAGGTATTAATGTATTATTTAAATCATTATTATTCCAAACAACAGGGTCTCCAGATTGAGCAGTTATAAATTCAAAAGCATTTCCAGCGTAATCACTTCTTTGTTGGACATATACATATTGTTTACCAGGGCTAGTATTTAAACGTAACCATTTAAAAGAATACTTATGAACAATATTTTCAAATGTTCCATATTGATTTAACAGGTCAATTTCAGGCATATTTGTCCATTCTGAATAAACAGAAGAAGGTACACTGATTGGATCTCCAATACTTTTTACTATGCTTACTGCAGGAGTAGATTGGTCTGGCAAATCCTTATTGGTACTTGGTCCCATATCTAGTCCAAATTTAATATAGTCTGTAGAAATATCTTCAACGTACATATCTGACAATTCATAATTTCTTCCTTCCATATTAGCAACAACATTAGCAACAAAGTTACTATATGCATCCTTAATATCTTGGCCTTCTATGATATTATTACTAATACGAACTGTGAAAGTGAAGTTCATTTTATCATATTCAATTGCGTCTTTAATTCTTGGAATTTTTACAACAATTCCATAATTGAAGTGAGTTTCCATAACTAATAAAGCCATTTTAGCATCAAATGAAGGCATAATACCATTACCATTTATTGAACTATTAAATAAATCTAAATTTTCTTGAAGCACTTCGTCTGTACAGTTAATTTCTTCATAGGATGCGTATGTTCTTAGGGTGCTTGTCTTTTGATTAATCGAATCTTTTGTTTTGTTGCTCTCAAATACTTCATCTTCATTTGTACATGCAACTGCAAAGATAGCCATTATAGCTATCGTAAATATATATTTAATATTTTTCATTTTTATTATATTTAAAATTATGCCTCTTATTTGTTTGGTGGTTTTAGGTTTTCAGAAAAGAGGCTTATGTGAATTATTGTCTTTCTGAAAACCTAAGTATTACGAATTTGTTCTTGCACAAATAAAATATTCCATACATACATACATACATACATACATACATACATACATACATACATACATACATACATACAGGTTTATTCTGTATGTTTAATGCTTGTATTGTATGTTCAAAATATTTCATGATGAATGTTTTTAACACTGCAAAGGTATAAATAGTTTTGGATAATGCAAATTTTTAATAATAAAAATGAAATTTAAACAAAGAGTTAGAGATTTGAATCAAAGAAAGAATTTGCTGAATCGCTGTTTTAAAAATTTAAAACGAAGATTCAGTATGCAAATGATGTGCATCTTTTTA
>JALNVJ010000153.1 GCA_023227645.1 Bacteroidales bacterium
ATTAAAAAATCTGATTTAGAGCTTATTAAAGAAGAGTATGGAGATTTCAAATTTGTTCCTATGCTTAATGATAAAGAAAGTTAGAAGTATTTTTTCTTAATACTCTAAGTTTTTTTATTATATGCTTTATTTTTACTACCTTTGCATAAGATTTATTTAAAACAGATATGGCAAAAGGTAGAGTATTATTCGTAAATCAGGAGATTACTCCTTATTTAAAAGAGACAAAATTATCGCTTCTAGGAAGACATCTCCCACAATATATTCAAGAAAATGGTAAGGGAATTAGAACATTTATGCCTCGCTTTGGTAATGTAAACGAAAGAAAGAATCAACTTCATGAAGTAATTAGACTTTCGGGTATAAACCTAATAATAGATCGTTCTGATCACCCATTAATAATAAAAGTTGCTTCTATTCAACAAGCAAGAATGCAAGTTTATTTTATCGATAATGAAGATTACTTCCAAAGAAAATATGACCTAATTGATGAAAAAGATGAATTGTTTCCCGATAATGATGAAAGAGTAATTTTTTATTCAAGGGGGGTCTTAGAAACAATTAAGAAATTAAACTGGAAGCCAAATATTGTTCATTGTAGTGGGTGGTTCTCTTGTTTGATGCCTTTCTACATTAAAAGAACAAACTATAAAAACAATCCTCTTTTTGGCACATCAAAAATTGTTATTACTTTGGTTGATGATGAGTTTGCTGGAAGTCTTAATGAGAATTTCTGTAAAAAACTTAAAGTTGATGGAGGAACTGTTAAGGATTGGGGTTTCTATAAAGAATCTGATTACCTTAACTATATGATGGCAGCAATTTCTTATTCTGACGGTGTTGTTTTGGCTAGTGAAAATGTTAATCCTAAATTAATTGAGTTTGCTAAACAAAATAAAAAGCATATTGTTGAATATGCACCTGCAGAAGAGCAGTACCCATTGATTAATGATCTTTACGATAAAATTATCGTACTAGACGAAGAATAATTGTTATTACAGTGCAACAATAGAAAACTTGATTCGTTTATATCAAATAAATTTATTTCAATATTATGTTTAGAGCAAAATATTTATTAATCTTACTTATACCATTTTTTTTATTTTCTTGTGTGGATGAAGATTCAATGTTGGGTATGGGACTAGTTGACCAATCAGATATGTTGAATGTTAAGAAATATAGTGATTTTGATATATCAGCATATGTTTACCACGAGGGAGATTCTCTTAAAACAAGTAATTATCGCTATATGACTTTAGGTACATATAACGATTTAGTGTTTGGGAAGGTTAAAACTTCAATCTATACCCAAGTGAGTTTGTCTTCTACCACAATGGACTTTTCTTCTTATGCAGTTGGTCAGTCAAATGAGGCCGATTCCATAGTGCTAAGTATTGCATATAATGGAATGTTCGTTAAGGATACAAATGTTGAGCAAAAGGAGATGAAGATAGAAGTATTTGAGGTTAGTGGTATATTTGATACTAACGAATATTATACATATTCAAACATAGACTGTAATCCAATTCCAATTATGAGTAAAAATATATTGGTTTCTCCTAAGGAATCGGTAGTGGTTTTGGGTGATACTCTTGCTCCTCAATTAAGACTTAATTTGGGTGGTGATTTTCTCCAAAAGATTGTAAACTCAGGAAGTTTTTCTAGTAATGATGATTTTTTAGAGTTTTTTAAAGGAATATATATTAAGTTATCGCCAGTAGATGGCCAAGATGATATGATAGCTTACCTTGATATGTTTTCGTCTAATTCCGGTATTATGCTTTATTACCAAGACAATAACAATCAAACGCAAAAATATAATTTTATTTTTGATCAATCCACTAATCGTTTTACTCATATTGATTATGACTTTAATGGATCTAAGATTGCAAATTTCTCATCAAAAAGAAAATCAAGCAATGATTCGATTTCTGCAAATGATAGTATAGGAGATAGATCAAAGATATACTTAGCAACCTTAGGAATATCTAGAGCAAAATTGGATATTAAAGACCTAATGCAATGGTATACTGACTCAACACAAAGTCTTGGGATGTTTAATCAAGCAATGTTGGTTATTCCTGTTGATGAACAATATATTGCAACGTATGGAACAAATAATATACCTGCAAGAATAATTTGCTACACAAAAAACAGTGAAGGTCAATTAATTTTTATAAATGATGCTTTCACTTCCGAATCTTATTTAGGAACATATGATCAGGCATCCCAATCATATAGGATGCGTATAACTTCCCATCTTCAAAACTATTTAAATGGGAATATTGCTTTATCAGATATATACCTTATCCCCGATTCCAGAACATCCACAGCAAATAGGGTGGTTTTAAATGGACCAAATCATTTAACAAAACCAGCAAAAATTGAAATAATATATACAAGATAGATGAAAAAGATTGTATTAACTTTAACATTACTAGGTTTTTTCACACTAAGTACATTTGCTCAAAAGGAATATATTGAGTATTGGAAGAATAATAATATTTCAACAAAAGGCTATAAATCCGATAAGGGTGTTAGGGTTGGACAATGGACTTGGTTATATGAAAATGGCATTAAGTCACAGGAAGGCTCTTACGACAATAATGGAAAAAAGATAGATACTTGGACTTATTATTTTGAAAATGGTAAAATAAAAAAAGAGGAGTGCTATTCGGATAACGGATTCAATAAAGCATATTATAATAATGGACAATTGTATTTTTCTGTTGAAATAAAGGATGGTAAGAGAGTAGGGGATTATAAGGAATTTCATAAGGAAGGAAAGCTCAAAATGACAGGAAATTATATTGACGATCAATTAGATGGAGATGTTGTTTGGTGGTATGAAAGTGGGTTTAAGGAAATGGAAGGAAACCTTAAGGCAGATAAAAGAAATGGAAATTGGAAATACTATTATAGAATTAACGGTAATTTGGGAAGTCAGGGGAGCTTTATTAATGATAAAGAAAATGGCTTATGGACATATTTCTATGAAACATCGGAGAAATGGAGAGAAGGTAATTTTGAAAATGGTCTTAAAGCAGGCGAGTGGATTACCTATTATGAGAATGGAAAAGTTCTTCATAAAGGAAGTTATGAAAATGGCTTAGAAGAAGGAGTTTGGGAAAGCTTTTTTGAAAATGGGAAACTAAAAGATAAAGGTTTGTTTTCGAAAGGTAAGATGGAAAATAAATGGATTTCTTGGTATGAAGATGGAATTATAAAAACTGAATCATTTTATAATGATGGTTTAAAACATGGACTTGAGGTTCTTTATGATACAAGAGGTCAAGCATTTGTTAAGGCAGAGTATCAAAAAGGAAAACTTCATGGGAGTTATGAGAAGTATTCTGATAGAAATGTTTTATTAGAAAACTCATCTTATAATAATGGAGTTAAGGATGGTAAATGTATATTCTATTATACTCAAGGAGCAAAGCTTAGAGAGCAGTCTTTTAAGAATGGAAAGCCAAACGGTAAATGGATTGAATACTATGAAGATGGTAAAACATCTGCAAAAGGAAGCTTCTCAAAGGGAAAACAGACAGGCACATGGGTTAATTACGATAAATTAGGCAACAAGACCTCTGAGGTAAAATATAAAGACGGTAGAAAAGTATCTCAAAAGGTAATGAAAAAGGATAAAGACAATCAGTCTAAAAACTTCTAATTACAAAGCCACTCCCAAGAAACAATTAGATATGATTAGTCTAAATGATATCCTCAAAAAGAAGATAATCCTTGCTTCCAAATCTCCACGCCGTTTGCAACTTATTCAGCAAATGGGATTCAATGTTGAAATAAGCAATATTGATGTAGAAGAAAACTACCCCCAAGATATGCAATATGATAAGATAGCTGAATTCTTAGCCCTTAAGAAAGCTCAAGCATATATCTTTCCCATTCAAGAGAATGAGATTCTTCTAACAGCCGACACCATGGTTTTCGTTGATGGAAAATCAATTGGGAAACCAGAAAACAAAGAAATGGCAATCTCTTATCTGGAAAGC
>JALNVJ010000154.1 GCA_023227645.1 Bacteroidales bacterium
GGGAAGAAATATAAAAACACATTCTTAAATCACTTCGATATTATGGAGGGAGGGAATATTGATATTGTAATGGATTCCAAACCAAATAAGAAATTCGGAAAGAAAGAATCTAATAGACCTCAAAGTGAAATTAAGGATTACCCTATAACCATAGTGCCAAATTTTGAATATGAAGGCACACAAACCTTTACCGATAAAAAACAAATATATATTAACTCAATTAATGGTAATATTCTAATGCCAAAACTAGATTATAATGATAAAAGTTTAGTTCATTTTGGAGATAATAACTATACAAGAAGAGATATAAAAATTGATGAAACAGTTAATATTACTGCAATAAGCACAAGTGAGGATAATATTGAAAGCAAACCGATTAGTGTTAAGTTTAATAAAATACCAGCAGGAAGAAAGGTTAAATTATTTACAGAATATGACTCACAATATACTGCAGGCGGAGCCGAAGGATTAATTGACCAAATAAGTGGAGGAAAGGAATGGAGATTGGGTGCTTGGCAAGGATATAGTGGAGTAAATTTTATTGCAGTTGTTGATTTGGGTAAAATGCAAGAGGTGAGTAGAATTGGTGGAAACTTTATACAAGAAACAAAGTCATGGATATTTCTACCAACAAAAGTAAACTATTATATCTCAGAAGATGGAGAAAACTTCACATTACTTGAAACCATACCTTCTCCTATTCACGAAAGAGATGAAATACCACAATCTTATACCTTCTTTACTAAGACTCCATTCTCTGCTCGTTATATTAAAGTAGAAGCTATTAATATTGGAAAGAACCCAGATTGGCATATATCAGCAGGAGAAAAATCATGGTTATTTATTGATGAAATAATTATCGAATAGATCATAATTAAAACTATCAAACGATTGATTTACTCAATATCTTTAATCTAAGATAATGAAAAAGAAAAACATATTTGGTTTAGAGAAAAACATATTTTTTACTGGTCTAACAAGTTTCTTTACTGACACTTCAACCAAAATGGTTTATAGTGTGATGCCATTATTCTTGCTTTCAATGGGCTCCTCTAAAACCACTATTTCACTTATTGAAGGTATTGCAGAAAGTACTGCCTCACTAATAAAAGCATTATCTGGATTATGGAGTGATAAGATTGGAAAGAAAAAACCATTTATGGTTATTGGCTACGGGCTAACAGCAATTATCACCCCCATCTATGCCTTTGTTTCCTCCCCTATCCAAGTTCTCTATTTCCGTTTTATTGAGAGGATAGGAAAAGGACTAAGGACGGCACCAAGAGATAGTTTGATAAGTTCCTCCACTACAAAAAAAACAATGGGAAGGAGTTTTGGATTTCAAAAAGCTATGGATAATAGTGGTGCTATTCTTGGACCCTTAATTGCATTCCTATGCTTAAAGTTCCTTCCAATCAATTACGGTAATATCTTTCTCTTAGCCACAATTCCTGCCCTTTTTGGTGTGCTTACCATTATTATATTTATTAGAGAACCAAAATCTGAAGCTATTACAAGTGATGGAATAATAATTAAGAAAAAGAAAGTCTCTCTTAAGAACCTGCCAAAGAAGTTCTACTTCTTTATAGGGATAATCTTCGTCTTCTCTCTAGGAAATTCAACCGACACCCTCCTACTTATTAAAACCTATGAAACAGGAATAGACAAAGCATATATACCATTTATCTATATGATATTTAATTCCGTTTCAGTAATACTAGCAATCCCTATAGGTAAACTCTCAGATAGGATTGGTCGCACCAAACTTATTATTGCTGGCTTCCTTGTCTATACCCTTGTTTATCTTGGATTTGGTATATATAATTCAATTAGCATCTTTATTGTCCTATTTATCCTCTACGGACTCTATAGCGCATTGGTTGATGGCAGTCAAAAAGCATTGGTATCAGACCTTGTTAGCACAGAACTAAAAGGAAGTGGTTATGGGCTATACCACGCGATAATTGGAATATCACTATTACCAGCTAGTTTTATTGCAGGTAAATTATACGATAATGTAAATTCAAGCATACCCTTCTATTTCGGAGCAATTATGGCATTTTTAGCTGCTATCCTTATGATAGTATTTTCAATCTATTTGAAGAAAGAAGAAAAGAAATCAATATAATAGGTACTAAAACAAACTATTAGAACTTAAAAAATAGGTTACATTCGATTAATCAATTAAATAAGCATTACAATTCAAATCAGAATACTTTACTCACTTTTTGGGATACTACCAAATATTGTACAGTCCCCTTACTCAAAATTTTTCCTTAATAAAAAAGTTTTTTTCCTTAATATAAATTTTTTTTTCCTTAATATAAATTCAATTAGATTAAATCTATTTTTCTACACTATGGTCTGGGCAATTGTCTTTCAAACTTAATCCTAAGAATTTACTAAATGATATCCTATCATTTACTTGGTCTTTTGATAAGTTGATCTATCTCCTCCCAATTTATTATTGAATTAATTTGATTGAAGAATAGTTATTTGACTTTTCTTTTTAACAACCTGTTTGCTAGTCTTTAATGTTGATTTATACCGTGCAACGGTCTTGATGGAACTTATGTTGGTAAATACCAAACACACAATGGGACTCTGGCGGTAGAAAACACATACAAGTATAACAAGCTTATCAAAAGAATCCTAAATGGGAAGGAAATAGATAAGTGGTTGGAATAAATAAAGAAATTCATTAGGTTTGGATATACCTATTGTCACAGAATAAAATAGCTTAAAAATTATTGTTTAGCAATAAGTTCTTCATAATCTTTAAAGTATTTTTTAATCCTTTCGATTTGTAATTTAGAGATATTTGCAAATGATAACATCGTTTTTGCTCTCACAATTCCATATTTATCAATAATAACTGCAAAGGACATATTCATAAACATCGTTGGAATAGCAGAAACCTCACTCATATCAATAATAAACTTTTCAGTGCTATCAACACCACTTTCAATGTAGTTTAATAACTCAGCCCCAGCATCAGGATAAGATCTGTTTTGTAGTATATCTTTAAGTTTTATTATCATATTTACTTTGTATTAAAATTCAAAACTATCTTCAATTTCAATGTCTTCAAAAGTTTCAATAGGAATGTCAATATAAATTAAAGTACCACTAAAATAAAAATCTAAATCAAAAGTTTTAGTATTAAATTTTTTAGTTTCTTCATTTAAAGTTCCATCACTTATTAACAACGCTTTATTACTAACAATTCGTATATATGCTTTTCCTTGAAGAATAGAAATAATATTATCTAATCCAAATCCTTTATTATGAGTACTACTCTGACAGGTAACACCTCTTGTTATTGAATTTTCCAAATATTCTTTATCATTAGAATATACTAACCCTCCATTTCTTAAACTTGTTGGAATACCGATACCAAAATCGCATACCGCAACTTGAATGTATTTACCATCTTCCTTATAATGAATATAAGAATAAGCATTTTTTCTTGATTTAGAATGATCGCAAACATTAAAGTAAATTTCTTCAAGAGAACTCACAAATGCAGTTAAATCTTTGCCAACAAAAAAATGTTTTTGAAAATAAGACTCAATAGAACGTGTATATTCAACAGTCTTAGCACTTTCAACTTGCCATAAATTAAGAATATGCTCTAATGTAGATTTTTGATGTTTTCTTTGAGGATTACTGAAATAGATATCTAATTTAATTTTATCTTTCAGAAAACAAGACATATCATCACTTGCTTTAATACTGATGATATAACCTTTATTTTTTTCCAATAAATGAATAAAACAAGCTAAAAGAGTTATGTGAAATGGTTCTAAATCTTTAACAGAAACATTTGAATCAATAATAATTTCAATATCCTTAATTATAAAGACTTTGTTTATCTCCAAACAGTATTTAGAAATTGTTTTAATCCAATAATTCTTATCAGAAGAGTCTAATCTGAATTCCATACTAACAATTGTATATTTGCAAAAATACTAATTTTTATCCACCCAGTAGGTTTA
>JALNVJ010000155.1 GCA_023227645.1 Bacteroidales bacterium
ACTTACATTACCCCTGAATTTGTTAGACAAGAAGTAGCAGAAGGTCGTGCAGTTATTCCTGCTAACCCTAATCATCCAGAAGCTGAACCAATGATCATTGGAACAAAATTTTTGGTAAAAATAAATACTAATATAGGAAACTCATCTCTTAGCTCGGATATTGAAAAGGAAGTGGAAAAATCTGTATGGTCTTCACGTTGGGGTGGTGATACTCTAATGGATTTATCAACAGGAACAAATATTCATGAAACAAGAGAGTGGATAATAAGAAACTGTCCTGTACCTATGGGAACAGTGCCTATTTACCAAGCCTTAGAAAAGATTAATGGTATTGCAGAAAACCTAACATGGGAAATTTATAAAGATACATTAATTGAACAATGTGAACAAGGGGTTGACTATTTTACTATTCACGCAGGACTACTTCAAAAACACGTTCCTCTAGCTGCTAAACGTTTAACAGGTATTGTTTCTCGAGGAGGTTCAATTATGGCTAAGTGGATGAAAGAGAACAAGCAAGAAAACTTCCTCTATACTCATTTTGAAGATATTTGTGAGATTCTAGCTCAATACGATGTTGCAGTTAGTTTGGGAGATGGTCTTCGTCCTGGCTCAATTCATGATGCTAATGACGAAGCACAATTTGGAGAACTTGAGACCTTAGGAGTATTAACAAAGATAGCATGGAAACATAATGTTCAAGTTATTATTGAAGGACCTGGTCACGTCCCAATGCATAAGATTAAGGAAAATATGGAAAAACAAATTGAGGTTTGTCATTCAGCTCCTTTCTACACATTAGGACCATTAACAACCGATATTGCACCAGGATATGATCATATAACATCAGCTATTGGAGCAGCTCTAATTGGTTGGTATGGCACTGCTATGCTTTGTTATGTTACACCTAAGGAACATCTTGGACTACCAAACAAAGAAGACGTAAGAAATGGTATTATGGCATATAAGATTGCTGCTCATGCTGCTGATATTGCAAAGGGACACCCTTCGGCAATGGTTAGAGACAATGCCCTTTCACATGCAAGATTTGAATTCCGTTGGAAGGATCAATTTAATTTATCAATCGACCCCGAACGAGCAAGAGAATACTACGGAGCTGAAAAAGTACATGGAACACCTTTCTGCACAATGTGTGGACCTAATTTCTGTGCAATGAGAATATCACGTGAAGTATCAGACAAAGGAAAAATAGAATAAGATGAATATAAGTTTTTACGAGACTATAAAAGACCTTAATTGGGAAAGTATCGGAGAAAGCATTTATTCAAAAACAAGTTTAGATGTTGAAAGAGCCTTAAATGCTAGTAGGATTACTATCGAAGACTTTAAGGCTTTAATATCTCCAGCAGCAAGCAAATACCTTGAACCAATGGCAAGTATGAGTAGGGATATTACTCAAAAACGCTTTGGAAAAGTAATGCAATTCTACGTACCTCTATATCTTTCAAATGAATGTACAAACCATTGTATTTACTGTGGTTTCAACCATAATAATGATATAGAAAGAATAACCCAAACTGATGATGAAATATTATCAGAAATTAAAGTAATCAAATCAATGAATATGGATAATGTTCTTCTTTTAACAGGGGAACATCCATCTAATGCTGGAATTGAATATATAGAGCATGCAGTTGAACTATGCCGACCTTATTTCTCAACAATCAATTTAGAGGTTTATCCTATGAGTATTGAGGAATATAAAAGATTATTTAAGGCCGGAGTAAATTCGGTCTATGTTTACCAAGAGACCTATCGTGAAGAAGTATATAAACATTACCATCCAAAAGGAATGAAGAGTAATTATCTCCACCGCCTAGAAACCCCCGAAAGGCTTGCAAAGGCAGGAGCTCATAGGATTGGATTTGGAGCCTTAATAGGACTAGAAGACTGGAGAGTGGAAATGGTTTATATGGCTATGCACTTAAGATTTATGACAAAAAACTATTGGAGGAGTAAATATGCAGTTGCATTTCCAAGGATGAGACCAGCCGAAGGAGGATTCCAACCTAATGTAATAATGACCGATAAAGAATTTGCACAAACCATTTGGGCATATAGATTATTCGATAACGATATAGATATATCTATGACAACACGTGAAAGTATGGAAATGCGTAATCATTTTGTAACATTAGGCATAAGCTCAATGAGTGCAGGAAGTAAAACCGACCCAGGCGGATATTCCAAACCCAACCATGAACTAGAACAATTCCACACCAACGACAATAGAAATGAAGTTGAAATGGAAGCAATGGTGCGCTCACAAGGCTATGATGTAGTTTATAAAGATTGGGATAAAATCCTTAATTAATGGTAAATGATTAATGATTAATTTATAATGATTAATCATTGATGAATAAATTTTAATAACTAATACATGTTGGGGCAGGGTTCACCCATGCCCCAATTTAAAAGAAACATAACAATGAAAAAGTACATCTTATTATTGACAGTAATTTCTGTGGCTTTTCTTTCTTCATGCTCTGTTGGAAGAATTAAAAATCTTGAAATGGAAGAAAATCATGCAATTGTTATTGCAAAAATCAATATTATTAGAGATTCAACCTATCTTCCAAACAAATGGGATATTGCTTGGAACAATAATGGGAAATACTTTGCTAACTGTGATTCAAATGGATATATCTATATGAAACTACCTATCCTAAAAAACTCTATAACTAAACTTTACTACGAGGATAAAACCCTTATCATTCCTGCTAATTGGTATCATACATTTCTTAGACAGAGCGATATATACTATATTGGTGATATAGTTATTAATTGGGATACTCTTGAATCTATTTCAATAATATCAGAAAAAAATAAAGATATAGTTGTAACAGCAGGAATCTTAGGTGGAGCAATTGCAGGAGGAATTGCAGGAGCTATTGCTGCTGAAAATATGGAGTCAATTAAAAATATTTATCCCAATGCAGTAATAGTAAATGATAATTACAAAGAAGCAACAGATTATTTTAAAACTCTATTCCCTACTGATAAAATTATTAAGAAGGCATTATTGAATATAAAATTAGATACTATTATAAATAATAAAACTAAAGCTCCAATAATTCAAAATTAGTTTCTTTACTCAACACCTAAACATCTCAACAATATGTTAACAAAAGAAGAATTAGATAGATATAATAGGCAAATTATTTTACCTGACTTTGGGGAAAAGGGTCAAGAGAAATTAAAGCTTTCATCGGCATTAATTGTTGGACTTGGGGGTTTGGGTTCTGTTAGTTCGGAATATCTTGTTGCATCTGGTATTGGAAGAATTGGGTTAATTGATAACGATATTGTATCTATTTCTAATCTTCAACGTCAAATACTTTATCGAGAAAATGAAGTAGGAATGAAGAAAGCGGAAAGAGCTAAAGAAACTCTTAATAGATTAAATTCTAATGTTGAAATTCAAACCTATCCTTGTTTCTTAACAGAAGAAAATGCAATTGATATTATAAAAGACTATGATATTATTATTGATGCAACTGATAATTTCAAAACAAGGTATTTAATTAATGATGTTTGTATTGGTTTAGGAAAACCTTTTGTTTATGGCTCTATTCAATCCTATACTGGACAAGTTTCGGTCTTTAACTTAACAAAAGATTCCTGCACCTATAGAGATTTATTCCCCCATTCAGAAGAGTTATCATTAAAAGGAAACACAAATAAAGGAGTAATGGGAGTTCTTCCATCAATTACAGCCTCTTTGCAAACAAATGAAGCAATAAAAATAATTACAAATACAGGGGAAATACTTAATAATAAGCTATTAACATTTTCTATACTAACAAATGAATTTAACACTCTTAACCTCACTCCTACCTCAAAAGCAAGAGAAGAAAGCTTAGAGTCTTTTGAAAAGTTGAGATAATTGCAGATTAAGATAAGGAGTTTTAAGATTTAGATAAGCTTTTTTGGAATTTAGATAAGGAGTTTTGGAATTTAGATAAAGA
>JALNVJ010000156.1 GCA_023227645.1 Bacteroidales bacterium
CGTTTTGTTTAATTTTTTCTTCAGGTTTAAGTATGCCCAATGCAATAAGTGGAGCTTGGGTTTGACCTCTGTAAAGTCCTTCCATAGCTGCAAGTTTCATAGGTTGCTTTTGTGCAACATGGTAGGCTGATCCATCCCCGGTATATATTGTTAGTAGGATAGCTATAATACCAATTGGTGCTGCTATCTTAATGCTTTTCTTTGCCAAATCAATATGTCTTTTCTTTAATAAGAACCATGAGCTAACTCCAATACATGCAGCTGCTCCAACAACCCAACATGAAAGAACAGTGTGGAATACCTTATTCATAGCAATTGGGGATAGAGCTACAGCCCAGAAGTTGGTCATTTCATTTCTTACTGTATCGGGATTAAATGTCATACCAATAGGGTATTGCATCCAAGCATTAGCTATTAGTATCCAAAGAGCAGATATTGATGCTCCAAAAACTGTTAGCCAAGTGGCAGTTAGGTGAAATCCCTTGCTAACCTTATTCCATCCAAAGAACATAATAGCTATAAAGGTAGATTCAAGGAAGAATGCCATTATCCCTTCAATAGCAAGTGGTGCTCCAAAAATATCTCCAACAAACCATGAGTAATTTGACCAATTGGTGCCAAATTGAAACTCAAGAATTAATCCTGTTGCTACTCCTATGGCAAAATTAACACCGAAAAGTCGCATCCAAAACTTAGTTATTGTTTTCCACTGCTCTTTCTTGGTTTTGTAATAGATGGTTTCCACTATTCCAATAATAACACCTAGTCCAAGGGTTAGGGGAACGAAAAGCCAATGATACATAGCTGTAAGGGCAAATTGTGCACGGGACCATAATACTAAATCTTCCATAAATTTATAATTTATTATCTATATTTTAGGGTTTAACTGCTCTTTTCTCCATTTCATTTACAATATATTCCGATTTTTCTTTATCGTTATTTGCTTTAGAAGAAAGAAAATTGGGAAAGAAGAATATTTTAAGTATTGCAAACATAATAAATAGTTTGATAAGAATGATTATCCAAAGTGTTTTACCTAAGGTCATTGAACGGAATCCTTCATAGTAGAATCTAAATACTTTAACGAAAACATTCATATAATACTAGTCTTATATAATTAGTTATATCAAAATAAATTGTAATTTCAATAATGAACAAAGATAGAAATAAAAATTAAAAAACAAAATATATTGATTAGTTTTTTATTATCTTATCTTTATTATTTCTGTATTGGATATAATTTTATAAATAGATGAAGCTTGATTGGATATCTTATCTCGTTCAATATCTGCTATAAAGTCAACCCCTTGTTTAATTGTTTGATTTATTGTGTTGAAGGAAATAGGGGAGGGATGATTGCTAAGATTGGCAGAGGTGCTGATAATAGGTTTGCCAAATTCTCTTAGTAGTTTTTGGCAGTAGGCATGATTAGGAATACGAATGCCTATTGACTGATCTTGAGAAAGTAAATCTATTGGTAGGTTCTTTGCTTTAGGGTAAATAATGGTTAGTGGGGATAAATAATCTCTTATTAGTTCTAAGGCTTTATTGGGGATTTCTTCTACATAATTTCTTAGCATTTGTATATCAGAAACTAAGATTAATAGGTTCTTTGTATTATCTCTTCCCTTAAGTTCAATAATTCGCTTAATAGATAGGGGTTGAGTTGGATCAGAACCCAACCCCCATATAGTATCGGTAGGATAAAGTATTATCCCTCCTTTATTTAATATATCTATCTCTTGCATAAGTTAGTAATAGTGATATACTAGCTAATTAAGAAATTAATATCGTCGTTTAGAGAAAATTCTTTTGCCTCCATTGTGCCACGGAATACTTTCATCTTATTATCTCTACCAATAAGAGTTAGTTTGCCATTTTCTAATAATAGAGCTGTTGCTTCTCTAATTCCAGCAACCCACATCGTAGGTTCAACCTTTAGGAATTCACCCAAACGCTCATCTCTTGTTTCTCCACCGTGTTTTGGATCGAAGAAATCAGTATAGTGAGGATTGATTTGGAAAGGTACTATGTTCATACAATTAAAGCTTTCTGGCTCAATAATTGGCATATCGTTGGTAGTCTTTAGAGATGGTCCTGCAATATTTGAGCCTGCACTCCAACCCATATAAGGCATGCCTGAATTTGCTCTTTCTGATATTGCTGTCATTACCTTATTGCGATATAGCTCATAAACCAAATGGAATGTATTACCGCCTCCAACTGCAACGCATTTAGCATCTCTAACTGCTTGAATAGGATCTTTTTCTTTATGAATACTATATAAGTTAAGACCTAGTTTGGAGAAAACAGCCTTTACCTTTGTTTCATATATATCGTATCCCATTGAAATCCCTGCATAAGGAATAAAGAGTACATCTTTAATATTATGTCTATCACAGAACTCTTTAATCATTTCCTTACACCATCCTAGATATTCTTCTCCTCGATTTGTTGAATTACTTATTAATAAAAGATTTTTTTCCATGTTTTCTTCTTTTTAAATTTAATAAAATATAGTTTCTCAATTTATTGTTTTGTTAAAGTCTTATACAAAGAATGCAACTGCAATTCCTATGAAAATAAAGTATAATACCATAATACAAAGTCCAATTATTGTTATAATACCTAATAGAGTGAATAGTTTTTTAAGATTATCTGTTCCTTTTACTAATGCTTCTTGGTTATTAGTTTCTATACTTAATTTGGTTTGTTTTGTAGCACCTAATAAGTACTTACCTATAAATATATAGACAATTCCATATATTGCCATTAAAAAGAACATTGAAACTCCATAAATTATTCCTGCACTCCCAAACCCATTACCAAATACTGGCCAATTGATACCAAGTGAGCCTGCAAAAATGAAAAATGCTCCCAAAGCCAACATAAATGCTGCCGAGACATAGCAAATAATGCCTAAGAACCTTCCCCATTTTGCAAAGACTAAAAGGTTAGATTTGATTTCTTGATTAATTACTAAATCATTATTGTTTTCAATAATTGAGTTTTCTTGATTTCTTGATTCTTCCATGATTTTGATTATTAAAAATGTTTCTTAGGCAAAGATATATAATTTTTTTGTAATTTCGCAACTCACATTAATATAAAACAAATAAATGCAATTTCTTAATCCATATTTTCTTTTCGGTTTATTTGCAATAGCTATACCAATCATTATTCACTTATTTAATTTCCGAAGATTTAAGAAGGTTTATTTCACCAATGTAAGTTTCTTAAAGGATATTGAAATTAGTACTAAGAAGCAGAAGCAGGTTAGAAATAGGGTGCTGCTTTTAGTTCGAATACTGGCAATTATCTTCCTTGTTCTCTTCTTTGCACAACCTAATTTTCCTAATAAGGATAAGAAATTAGTTGAGAAGGGATTAAATGCTGTAGTGGTCTTGGTCGATAATAGTTTTTCAATGCAAAATCAAGGTAGGGAGGGACGATTATTGGATGAAGCAAAACAAAAAGCTAAGGAGATAATTAATCAGTATAATAATAATGATGAATTTGTTCTATTAACAATGGATATGGAGGGGAAACACCAGCAATTTGTTTCTAAGGATAAGTTTATTGAGTTATTAGATGAAGTGGAAATATCTACAAAATCTCAACCTAATTCGAAGTTATTTAGCCGCTCTTTTGATCTTCTTAATACAAAACAAGGATTTAATAAGCGTTGTTTTATGGTTTCTGACTTTCAAAGTACAGGATTTGACTGGGAGGAATTTCCTAATGATACTGCAATAAATTCTTTATTAATTCCTTTGCAAGCTAATAATATAAATAATATATATGTAGATTCTATATCATTTGTAGATCCTATTTTCAAGGTAGGAGAGAATATTAAATTAGATGTTAGGATAGTTAATAAATCTGATAAGAGAGCAGATGCAGTATCGGTTAAGCTTTTTGTTGAA
>JALNVJ010000157.1 GCA_023227645.1 Bacteroidales bacterium
GAAGCAATAGAAGCAAGAGGATTTGAATATAAACTAAGTACAGAAGCATGGGAAGATGCAATAAATATCTCTGCAACAGGAGTTACAGAAATCACAGCATACCCAACCACTCTACAACATTCAAAGCAATACGATGTAAGAGCTTACGGAAGAACCTTAAGCGAAACAACTTATGGCCTACCTCTAACCTTTGGAACACTAGGAATAAATGACGCTACAGGTAAGGAAATATCAATAATGATGTATCCAAATCCAGCAGAAAGTCAAACAAACCTAACTATTACTGGAATTAATGGCGAAACAAAGATAGTATTAAGTGACGTTCAAGGACGTATTCTAAATACAATCAATACCAAGCCAGTAAGTGGAACGATAGAACAAACTATAGATCTTAACAAACTAGCAAAAGGAGTTTACTATATCAGAATTCAAAATGCTGATATAAACAGAACCCAAAAGCTAATTGTTAAATAGCAAATAAAAAATAGAGCGTAAAAGCTCTATAAAACTAGGAGTGGTTACTTTGAAAAAGGTAGCCACTCTTTTTTTATTAATCCAGTAAATCCTGATTCTGACTAAAAAAACGTACTCAATATTTTTCCTTAATAAAAAAAGATTTTTCCTTAATATAAAAGTTTTTTTCCTTAATATAAATTATTTTTTCCTTAATATAAATTCAATTAGATTAAATCTATTTTCCTACAAACCTTTCACCCCTTCGTGGTAATCATGAAAATCCTTTAAGTTAGGAAATAATTATTGAATATCAAGAAAACAAATATATTAGCCCTCTAATCCGGGGCAATGTAATAGCAGTACATTGCCAATGTAATGTCATCGAAAGCTCGATCTAATACTTTAAAACTTTGTTTAAATTGGTTTTAGGGCTGAAATAATCTTTTGAGAAAGAAAGAGGGATAATTTATAATAGGATTCTACTGTCCAACCTGCTACATGGGGTGAGAAAACTGCATTTGGGAGTTGTAATATCTCTATAAGGTCTTGTGGAATTTCGGAGCCTGATGTTAGTTCATTGGAAAATGCCTCATATTCTAATACATCAAGACATATTCCTAAGACTGAACCTTCTTTGATTTTAGATAATAGGTCTTGGGTCTTTACTACCTTTCCTCTTGAAGTGTTGATTAGGTAAATGGGTTTTCTAAATTTTGATATAAAATCATAATCAACCATAAACTTTGTTTCATTAGTTAATGGTACATGGAGAGAAAGTATATCGGCTTCCTTGAATAGGGTTTCTAAAGATACTTCATGGGCATATTGGTTGGAGTAGTTTTCCTTGTACTTGTCATAAGCTATTACTCTACAATCAAATCCCGATAGTCTTTGGGCAAAAGCATTTCCCATATTGCCGTATCCTATTATTCCTATGGTTTTTCCTTTTATTTCAAGTCCTCTATTCTCTTCTCTTTTCCATAATCCTTGCCTTACTTGGTGGTCAGCTATTGCCATTTTATTGAATAGGCATAATAGCATCCCAACGGCATGCTCTCCAACTGCGTCTCTATTGCCTTCGGGAGAGTTAAGACAAACTATTCCTTTAGTTTCTGCATATTCTATATCTATTGCGTCCATTCCTGCACCAACTCTTGCAATACACTTTAGGTTCTTAGCTTTATCAATTACTTGCTTATCGATCTCTATTTTGCTTCTAATTATAATACCTTGGTAGTTTTCTATTTCATTAAGTATATCTTTTCTTGTATAATCGGGTCTATGATCGATTTCAAAGCCTGCTTCGATAAGGTTGTCTATTAATACGTTATGTGCAGTGTCTATTACTAGTATTTTCATAATAGGTTTTCTTTAAATTTGTTTATATAATCGATAAAATCTTCTTGGCTTCCATTAAAGGTATTTAAATCAACATTTGTTTTGATTCCCCCTACGTTACCTTTATGTGAGTATTGCCAAAAGCTCCAATGGTCATTATGAGGCTCTGAGCAAATTCGGCATATCCATATCTCATATTCGTTAAAATATCCTTGTATATATCGTTGGTAGCCGTCGATATTGGTATAGATTATTGGTTTAATGGAGTATTGTCTTTCTATTTCTTTCAAATAGTTCTTGATTTCGATTCTAATTTCATTTACATTGGAGGATGAAAAATAATTGCCGTGCCTCTCCACATCAAGCACGGGAGGAAGATCTAAGTGATTAATGGCTACATTATTTATAAAGTTTAAGGCTTGGTTTCTACCTGGAGTTCCAAATCTAAAGAAATGATAGGCTCCAATTAGTATATTATTCTTTCTTGCACCTAGATAGTTTTCTTTATATCTCTTATCAACAAAGTCCTCCCCTTCTGTGGCTTTTAGAAAACAAAACTTAATATTGTTATTTGCTACCTCTTCCCAATCAATCTCATCTTGGTGTGAGGATACATCTATTCCATAAACTTTGTATTTATTTCTATCGATTATTACTCCCTCACAAGCATAGAAATTACGATAAGTGTCGAGCAGGTAAGTGAAGGAAATTCTAGCAAAATAAGAAACAGCAATAATTATTACTATTGCAAATATCCATTTTTTAATCCTCTTTTTAGTTTTTACCTTCATAGGGAATTTGTTCTCCGGGTTTCACCTTTATGGGTTTACTCTTTTGTGAATTGTTTATTGTTATTGAAATATGGCCTTAGGTTTTCTATGCTTTGTTTGTAACGGTTAATTGTATTATTTCCTTGAATGTTAAAAGAGATTGAATCAGTTTCTATATTAAAATCAACTTGTTTAAGGCTTTTTAGCTCAAGAGAAGAGATGTTTTTATCAAATAGCTGAACGAACTGTGAATAATTGGATTCGTTTACATTAAATATATCATCAAAACCAAGCAATTTATTTTTTATATAATTAAATATAATGGTATTATATGTTTTTGTGGTATCTTCATTTGCCAAACAAATGGTTTTCTTTATCAAACAGCTATATATTTCATTGTCGTGGAAAACGAAATAGGCAGGTCGTATCTCTATAAAGTTTTCTCCTTCCGATTTTCTTTGCTTAACCTTATCAACAAACTCTTGCATTTGGATTCCAATATTTGAAGTTATTGGCTTAATATCTATATTATTGTCTTCAAGCTTACTTATTGGAACGAGCAAGGCTCCATATATATTATTTATTGTATCTTTAATATGATATCCACTTATGGTATAAACAGATGATATTACATAGTTTTCTTTTACCTCATACTTTGTGGTCTTGAGTTTTTTTTCTTCTTTCTTTTGACATTGGATAAATGTTATTGAAAGTAAGACGGATAAGATTAAAAAAAGACTTAGTTTATTCTTCATATCTTTGTATTTCTGTTGTTTCTATTTTATTGTTTGGGGAATCTTATTATAATTTATTATTCCATATATATTTCATGAGTTTACAAAAGTAATAAAAAAGGCAACCCAAAAGATAGGTTGCCTAAAAATTATTAATTCTTTTTTAAATTATATCTTAGAATGGTAGGTCATCATCCTCTTGTGGCTCTGTGCTATTAAAAGAGCCAGATTCTTCTTTTGCAGAAGGTGAAGGTTGTTGGAATGATGTGGGAGCTGTATTTGGTTGAGTAGCTGTTTGACCTGCTTGAGGACCTGTTGCAGATACTGGGTTAAAAGTATCTATCCTGAAACATTTCAAATCGGTGTACCAACGATCATTATACTCTCTCGATTCTGGATTGAAATAAACTTTAATTTGGGTGTTTAACGCCATATTTCTGGTTACTGCAACTTTATCTTCTCCCCAAAGAGAGAATGCTAATTGTTTTGCAAACTGTTCTTCTGTTTCAATAACAAATCCTCCTCTTACCCAAGGACCTCTTGGAGATTCTCCCGTTTGCTCTGGTAAGGCTTTAATAAATTTTCCTATAATTTCCATTGTCTTGTATTTATTTAATAA
>JALNVJ010000158.1 GCA_023227645.1 Bacteroidales bacterium
ATTTATGAATTGGAACTTGACAGTATGATTCAAGGGAAGATATTGAAAGAAGAAGCTCTTACTGCTTATGAGATGTTTAAACCAGCTAATCTTATTAAAACAACTCTTAATGAAATGACTTCACCTTCATATATATTTAATAATGTATTTGCATCATTGATAGGGAGGTTAGGAGGTTTGAATTCAAAAAAAAATAAAAAAGAGAAATCAGATAATACATTTCAAAACTTATTAAATAGCCTTATAAAGTTTGGACTTACAACCCTGATTGTTCAAAATCCTACAGCTATTAAGTTAATTGGAGGTTCTCTTGTGCAGTATCTTTTCAAAAAAGCAACAACTATTTTCTCTAAAGATGACAAATAAGAACGTTATACTTCCATTCAATTTTAAGGCACGTAAATCTCTAATAGAATAAAAAAAATCACGTACTTTGCATTTAGAAATAATTGGTTTTATCTGCCCAGAAAAGCTTTTCGATTATATATTCTAAGGTAATTCGAACTAACTTACATAAAAAAATGTGGGCAAAAAATAAATGAAGATAAATGAAGATAATTTGTATTGGCAGGAACTATCTTGCACATATTAAAGAGCTAAAACACCCAATCCCTGAAGAGCCCTTGTTTTTTTTAAAGCCAGACTCTTCACTTCTACAAAAAAACTCACCATTTTACTATCCTGACTTCTCAAACAACGTTCATTACGAATGTGAATTAGTAGTAAAGATCAATCGGCTAGGCAAATCAATTCCAGAGAGGTATGCCAAAAACTATTATTCTGAAGTTGCCCTTGGATTAGATATGACCTGTAGAGATATTCAAGAAAAAGAAATTGCAAACTCTTCCCCTTGGTCAATATCTAAAGTTTTCGACTATTCAGCTCCAATGAGTAAATTTATAGAATTAGAAACTATAGGGAAAGTAATTCAAGACCTAAACTTTAAACTCCAAAAAAACGGAGAGACAGTTCAAGAAACTAATACATCCGATATGATTTTTACTGTAGATAAAATAATTGCCTATCTATCACAATATATGACACTAAAGATAGGAGATATGATATTCACCGGAACTCCCTGTGGAGTAGGAGAAGTAAATATAGGCGATAGTTTAGAAGGCTTTCTTGAAGGCAATTCTGTCCTTAAATGTGATATAAAATAAATTCTACAACAATAAATATGGAAACCATATTATTTTAGTTGCTTTTGCTTAATCATATTATTTGTAGCCGTAGTATTAAATTATATAAAGCATCTTCATTTCACTAAAACATATATTTTGAAGAAACGAAGAAGATAGCTGAAGGTTTTTTTCAATAATGTCAGTATTAAAGAAAGAAGTCGTATATTCTCAACATATAATCGTTATAATAATAAAGAATATAGTGGAAATGATATTAAAAAGATTATTATTATTATTATTTATAATAATTCCTCTTTTTGGATTCTCAAAAAGTGATAATCAGAAAACCGTTCTCTTTGTCAGTTCATTTGGAGAAGATACTCGTTGGTATTTGGATTCCAAAAAAGCTTTAATCGATAAATTTAAAGAAGAAAAATTCTCAATTAAGCTTTTGGAATTAAATCTCGATGAAGAAAAATATCCAAATCTTAATGATAGGATTAAGTTAACTAAAAAGTATTTTTATAATCTTAAAGAAAAAATTGATATTATTCTAGTCTTTGATTATGGTTCAACTAATGTATTCTTAACATATACAGATTCAATAATTAGCAAAATACCTATTGTTTTTATTTCCGAATCAATACCCGACAAAGAGTATAATTCAAATAATATTACAGGAATTATAAGTGATTATGGAGTTGCTCAAAATTACAAATTAGGGCTTAAGATGTTTCCAAATACAAAGAAGGTCTATGTTTGGGCAGATAAATCCCCAACAGGGGCATTCTTTATGTCACATGCAAAGAAAACATTGAAAGGATATAATGATGGTATTGTGATTGAATTTGGTCTTGACGTTAATAATAAGGAAGACTTAATTAAGAAATGTAAGAGCATAGAACCAAATTCATTTATTATATTTAGCACTTGGTCATTGGACAATAAAGGAAGAAAGTATTCTGATCAGGAGCTAATTCCTATCTTTTTAGGAATAAATCAGGTTCCAATGTTTTGCTCTTATGATGATGATATTGATATTGGATTTATTGGTGGTTTCGTCCAACGACCAGATGAAAATGCAAAAGCTGTTGCTAATAAGGCTATAAGGATATTTAATGGGGAATTCCCAAATAGAATGGCAACAGAACATATTAATCCAACACCCATTTTCAATTACGAACAGATTGTAAGAAAAGAGGGAAACGCAAAAGTACTCCCAAGCAATTCTATTATTATTCACAAATTTCAAGGATTAGTATTAACACATAAAGGATTACTAATTGTCTTACTAGTTCTCCTGCTCGGAATATCTGTAATTATAATTTTTATAATTATTCAGAAAAAGAGGAATAAAGAACTCATTCAAACCATAGATGAAAAAGGAAAGCAATTAGAACAAAATGTAAAAATGCTAACCAGAGCTATGCCTTCATTAAGAATAATGTCATGGACGTTTGATGAAAGAACAAATCTATTTAAGTTTGGATCAGATCATGAGACTGGTTTAATGGAAATAAGTAAAGAGAATTATTTTAAATTTGCAAGTAAACATATTTCTCCCGATCAATTAGATAATTTCTATTCTTTGTTTTGCAATCTTGACACTCTGGTAAACAATTATGAATTTCATATGGAATATTATGGAAAAACTCCAGGTGAAAATATCGATTCTTGGTGGGAAACCAGAGGAATAATCAATGTTAATAAAGATAAAGACGGTGAATATAGAGTTGTAAATGGAATAAATATTAATATTGATAAATTTAAGCAAGTAGAAGCAAAACTTAATGAATCACTTGAGAAATCAATTCAAAGCGACAAATTAAAAACTTCTTTTATTTCAAATATTACCCACGAAATACGAACCCCCCTAAATGCTATTATTGGATTTTCTAACCTCTTAATTGGATCAAATAACGATGACGAGAAGAAAGAATATATTACTATTGTTCAGGAAAATAATGATAACCTACTAAATATTGTAAATGATATAATTAATCTTTCTGAAATACAATCAGGCTTCATTGAAATAAAAACTATTAAGCTAGATTTGAAACAGTATTTTGAGGAAATAGAAAACTTATTCAAGCATAAGCTCAAAGAAAATGTTGAATTTATTATAGACAGCCCTCATAAAAGTTGTATTGTAACGCTCGACAAAGTTATAGTTACACAGATTCTTAGAGTATTTGTATCTAATGCAATTAAATTTACCAATAATGGATATATTAAAATTGGTTATTCATGTGTTGATAATGGGATAAGATTTTATTGTCAAGATACTGGAATAGGTATAAAGAAAGAGAATTTAGAAAAGATATTTGATCATTTCGAGAAAGCTGATTCAAATAAGAGTGGAACAGGTTTGGGATTAACTATTGTAAAATCAATAATAGAAAACTATGGAGCAAAATATGGAGTTGAATCTGAGGAAGGAAAAGGAAGTACTTTTTGGTTTTGGGCACCTTCAAAACTAATTATTATTGATGATGAAAAAGAAAAAGAAACCAGTATTGAGATAGATGATAATATTGAAATAAGGACTAAAATTCTTATAAAAGATGAAGATGACTCTTCTAGTAAATTATTAGAGTCTATTTTGAAAGATAATTATGATATTGCTTTTGCAAAAGATGCAGAAGAAGTTGTTGAGAAAGCAAATACTGAAATACCTGATATTATACTTATAGACTTGAAATCAAATAATAATGATGATTACGAAGCTATAGGGAAAATAAGACAAAATAATGGAGCAATACCTATTATTGTAATATCCAATAAGA
>JALNVJ010000159.1 GCA_023227645.1 Bacteroidales bacterium
CTTACCTGTTATTGGGTGTAGTATTTGGAGAGAGGTGCAATATAGTTTTAAATAATTTTCTGATATTTGTCTTGCTCCAAATCGATGGTCACCTATTACGGGATTGCCAATACTGCTTAAAATAAAACGTATTTGGGAATCGAAATAAGTATGTGGTGTTACTAAGATATGGGCATATTGGTCAAAGCTTTCTATTGTTGAATACTGAACAACGCATAGCTCAGCTCCTGCTGCATCTTGTTTTTCTACAAATATCCTATTCTTTGTACCTGCTTTTAGCCAGATATTTAATTTGTCGTTCTTATGCTTTGGTTTGCCTGCAATTAATGCGTGAAATTCTTTTTTTGCTTGTGGAAATGTTCTTTTTAGTACTAGTTGTGCTTGTTTAGATTTGGCAAATAAGCATATTCCTGCCTCATCTTCTTCTGGAGTTTCTACAACAAATAAGTTTTGTCTTATTCCCCATTTCCTTCTAACATAACTCTTGGTTAGGGCATAAAGGGATTTTATTTTTTCATTTGGTTTGGCGTCAACATGAACTCCTGAGGCTTTCAAAACAGCTATTATGTCTTCATCTTCAAATAGAATTGGAACATCTGTTTTCTCTCTTGCAATATGTCTTCCTCCTGAATATTTTGAATATTCTACTTCTTCGCCCTTGCTTACTATTAGCTCTGGGCTTTTAATAATTGCTCCTCTATAGGCTATGCAACCATAAATTATCATTTTCTTTGCCTTAGATATGGATACTTCAGGGAAGGTTTCCAAAACTAAATTAAGTAGTGATACATTGTCTTTTGCGGTAATCTTCATTAATTTATTCTTCTTATAGTTTGCAAAAGTACATTTTTTATTTTAATTTCGCAGTTCATTTCTAATATTGAATAACTATGTCGATATCTATTTCTAATCTTACTAAAGTATATGGCCAACAAAAAGCCTTAGATAATGTCTCTTTAGAAATCAATAAAGGAGAGATTGTTGGGCTTTTGGGACCTAATGGTGCAGGGAAAAGTACTATGATGAAAATCATCACTTGTTTTATTCCTCCAACAGAAGGAAATGTTAGTGTTTGTGGTTATAATATTTTTGATGACTCAATTGAAGTTAGAAAGAAAATAGGCTATCTTCCAGAACATAATCCTTTGTATCTTGATATGTATGTTAGGGAATTTCTTCTTTTTATTGCCGGAATTCATAATTTGGGAAAGGAAAAAAAAGAAAGAACAGAGTATATGATTGAACTTACTGGTCTAACTAAGGAGGTAAATAAGAAGATTGGTGCTCTTTCAAAGGGATATCGCCAAAGAGTTGGCATTGCTCAAGCTATGATTCACGATCCAGAGGTTTTGATTCTTGATGAACCTACTTCAGGGCTTGACCCCAATCAACTTATTGAAATTAGAGAGATAATTAAGAACGCGGGAAAAGATAAGACTGTACTTCTCTCAACCCATATTATGCAAGAGGTTGAGGCTGTTTGTGGAAGGACAATCATTATTAATAACGGACAAGTGGTTGCTGATGACAACACGGCACACCTAATTGCAGGACAGAGCCTAGAAACAATATTTAGAAAGATAACAAAGAATCTTTAAGGCTGAAATGAAAAAATCTATTAAAGCCATAATCTTACTATTCTTCCTATTCTTAAACTTTGAATCCTTCTCTCAGTTTGTAAAGCTTGAAAATTATAATTTTATCAACTACAAAGACAATAAGATTGAATTTTTTGGAAGTTCTGAGAAGAAATTTACTCCCTTGTTTGAAAAGATTAAACATACTATTGCCTTGGGAACAGATCAGGTTAGGGTACTTCATATTGGCGACAAACAAACCCTAGATAATGTTTTCGTTTCTCAAATATACTATAATCTTTCCTTAACCTTAGATGGTCTTGAAAGCAGAAGAGGTATGCTGTGGAATGAAACAACAACCCTTAAACCAAATAAAGAAATTGAATACCAAGTTACTGACTACAACAAAAAAGGAGATCTATTATGTAAGAGGTTTCGACTATATCATAGCCCTCTTAACGATTCGATAAGTATTTATATTAATGATATAGAATCTTCATATAAAACAATTTACTTTGAGGATAAGGGTTATTCTGTATTTGAAATAACTAATCCAATAAATACAGTTAACTTGAAGATTATTAATAATTCAAGTGAGAACTTTATTATATATGGCCATTATTTAGAGTCGAAAAATGCTGGCTTTATCTATGATATTATTTCAGGCAATAGGATTATCTCAGATATAGATATTTTGGAAAAAAGATACCAAAACCTACTAAAGACAATAAGCTTTGATATGGTTGTGATTTCATTGGGAGAAGATGCTGCCTACTCTCCTTCCTATTTTTCTGATAGCTTTAAACAAGATATCAAGGGATTATTAAAACGTCTTAGGTTAATCAATCCAAATATTCCTATATTATTAACAACCCCACACGATTATTACGTTAATAACAAACCTAATAATAGGCTTGAATTAGCAACACAAGATTTGATTGAAATTGCCAAAACCTCTAATTGTGCAATTTGGAATTTCTATAAAATTATGGGCTCAAAAGGATCTTCCGAAAATTGGAGGAGAAATAGCCTTATGGATAATAAGAAAACAACATTAACAGATAAGGGCTCTGTTTTCCAAGGCGAATTATACTACAATGCTTTGTGGCAATCATTCGAGAACTATATTAGCAAAACAAATTGATACTAAATAAATAATAAACCCTAAAACTTTTTTTAAGTCAAATATAAATTATAATTTTGCAACATCAATCTATTAGTTTTAAACAAATTTATTAATCACATAAAATTAAAAGCAATGGTAAAGATAGCAATCAATGGATTCGGACGTATCGGAAGAATCACTTTCAGAAATATGCAAAGGAAAAACAACATCGAAGTGGTTGCAATAAACGATTTAACAAGTGCTACAACTTTAGCTCACCTATTGAAGTATGACTCGGTTCATGGACGTTTCGACGGAGAAGTTCATGCTGATGGAGATTATTTAGTAGTTAATGGAAAGAGAATCCGAGTTTATGCAGAAAGAGACCCTGAAAACCTACCATGGGGAGAACTTGGAATTGATATCGTTGTTGAATCAACTGGTATTTTCCGTAACAGAGAAAAAATGAGCAAACACATCAAGGCAGGAGCAAAGAAAGTTATTCTTACAGTTCCAGCAGAAAAATCTGATGATGTTGATGCAACAGTTGTATTAGGAGTTAATGATCATATTCTAACAAAAGACATGGTTTATATTTCAAATGCATCATGTACCACAAACTGTTTGGCACCTATTGCAAAAGTACTTAACGATAGCTTTGGAATTAAGAGAGGGATTATGAATACTATTCACTCTTACACTAACGACCAAAGCATATTAGACCTTCCACATAAAGACCTTCGTCGTGCAAGAGCAGCAGCAGTTTCAATAATACCAACAAGTACAGGAGCAGCAAAGGCTGTAGGCTTAGTTATTCCTGCTCTACAAGGAAAATTAGACGGACTTTCAATGAGAGTTCCAACTCCAGATGGTTCAGTAGTTGACCTAACAGTTGAATTATCAAAATCTGTAACTAAGGAAGAAGTTAATGCAGCAATGAAAGCAGCATCAGAAGGCCCAATGAAAGGAATCTTAGAATATACAGAAGATCCTATCGTTAGCTGTGATATAGTAGGAAATCCTTCTTCTGCTATTTTCGATTCAAAACTAACAATGGTAATGGATGGAAATATGGTTAAGGTTATTTCTTGGTATGATAATGAAAACGGATATTCAAACCGTGTTTGCGACTTAGCAGAGAAATTAGCAAAACTA
>JALNVJ010000160.1 GCA_023227645.1 Bacteroidales bacterium
AATGTATCTATTGTTCTACAATCGGTTCTTAAAGATAAAGTATCACTTTTCAATGAATTTGAAGTTCCACAATCAGTAGCCACTATAAATTTATAATTAGTTAGTGGCAATAAGTTAGCTAGAGTATAAGGCTTTGAAGTAACCCTAATAGAATCAAATACAGAAACAGTATCAATTTTATAGTAAATCCACCATGCAGAATCCCCAAGATGTCCTTCTGCCCATGACAAATCTACCGATGTTGAATTAATATCTCCAGTAAAATTAAATGGTTTAGAACATGCAGGAGTTGTTTGAATAGTAATATTATCAATATCCATAATTCCATCAGATTTAAAAGCAATATAATTTCCATTACCATGATATTGTGAGAAATTGACTTCAACATTATTAAAATTATAATAGGAAAATGGTTGAAAAATTGCAATAGTATCAAATGTAGAAATATTTGAATTATTATTCATAATTCCAACGATAATTTTTGATGAAGACCCTTGAATACCTAAATTCATAATTAATGTATTAATGTGAATTACAGAATCAATTTTAGGTAATACAACTATAGTATTAGGGACACATAAATACCTATTACTATTCCCCATTATCATTGCGTTAGTACTAAATGACGACCAACAAGTAGGAAGAGTTCCATTATTATAGCTTTGAAAATTTTCTTGATAAGGCAATGTTGTAATTGAACATTGACAAAAAGAATTAATAGCAAATAGAATTGCAAAAATAGAAAGTAGTATATGTTTCATATTGTAATATATAATTTGAGAACAAAAATACATATTATATTTTAAATAAACAATTACAAATAAAAAAAACAATTTTCGCCAATCGCTGAAAAGATTTACTGAAACAAAGAAAGAATTTTGTGAAACGAAGAATTGGAAACGTGATATAGGGAAAGAAAAAAGGCAACTCAAATTAATGAATTGCTTCTAATATTTGTGTTAATTAATCTTGTTCCGATAATCTAACTCGTAATTTGGTATTTCTTCTTGCGAATATGCAATAAGAAACAATAAAGTAAATATAGTAAAAGACCGAATCAAAGAAAGAGTTTACTTAATCTTCGTTTTAATTATTACTTATTATTCAATGTTGCTACAGTTCCTGCAGAGTATTGGAAGGGTTTAAGATTAAATAATTCCATTACCGCAAAAACATGGTCAAAGATATCTGACTGTACTCTTTCATAGTCTATCCAACTTTGCTTGGCTGAGAAGCAGTAAATTTCAATTGGCACTCCTGTTGGACCAGATTGAAGTTGTCTTACCATATGTGTCATCTCTAAATTAATATCTGGATTATGACTTAGCCATGTTCCAAGATATTCTCTAAATGTACCAATATTTGTAAGCTTATGCCTATCTAGTGGAGTATTAGTTGTAGTATTATACGACTCAAGCATATTAAGTTTTTGCTCAAGATAATCTTTAAGAAGTTCAGAACTTTTTAGTTGTTCAATTTCAGCATCACTCAAATGATGGATAGTGTTTATATCAATATTAATTGAACGCATAATTCTCCTTCCTTTCGATTCCTGCATTCCCCTCCAGTTGGTAAAAGATTCTGATACTAATTTATGAGTTGGAATTGTTGTTATAGTTTTATCCCAGTTTTGAACCTTAACAGTTGTTAGATTAATTTCCAAAACATCTCCATCAACTCCTCTATTTGCCATTACTATCCAATCACCAATTTTAACCATATTGTTTGCACTTAGCTGTATTCCTGCTACAAATCCAAGTATGGAGTCTTGAAAAACTAAGATAAGTACTGCTGCAAATGCTGTTAAGCCTCCAAGTAAAATAAGTAGGGATTTACCTGTAAAAATACTTACTACTACAATCATTGCCACACACCACACAAATATCATCAATACTTGAGTAAATATTTTAAGAGGTTTTTCTTTCGATATTGGGTAACTTTCCCATATCCTATTTACTCCATCAAGAACTGAACTAAAGAGTAATACCGATGAAAAGGTTATCCATGCACTAATAAATTTATGAATAATGCCCATATATTGCCACTCAAGTGAGGTAAGCCCAATTTGAATTACAATTGCTGAGATTAGATATCCAAGACGACGAAAGAATTTCTTATCAAAAAGTAGGTTATCCCAATTAGTTGAAGTATTTCCCGCAATTTTAATTATTATATGAGCAAGATATTTCCTTGCTATTATATATGATATCCATCCAATTAATCCAATAATAAAAATGCTTATTGTTGTATTTAGGAAGATTAATAGTCCTTCAGAATTAATTCCAATACTCTTTAGAATTGAGGTTAAGTTCATATTATTTTAGAGTTTTTATAGTATTCTATTTGCAAAGATACATTTTTCTAAGCTGTTTTCAAAATCCTGATTTGGTAGGCTTAGTTCACTCTAATGTAAATTGTAGTAAATATTATTGGTTTTGGGTTATAAAAATAAAGGCAATTCAAATTAATGAATTGCCTTTATTATATGTTAGTTAATCTTAGTATTTACTATTTATTAACTTTAAATTTAGTTACACCATCTTTGATGAAAGATACAATTTGATTTGCTGATGCAATACCTGCATTTAGGTTTGCTTCTGCTGTTTGAGCTCCCATTTTCTTTGGAGTTGCAAAAACTCTTGGTGCAAATTGATTTAATTCTTCTTGGTTAGAAGCTGCAATATCTGTACAGTATTTTAGATCTGTTCTTTCTGCAAGCAATTTAACCATACCTTCTTCATCAATAACTTCTTTACGAGCTGTGTTTACCAAACATCCGCCTTTTGGCATCTTTGATAATAGTTCGTAATTAATTGATTTCTTAGTTTGATCATTTGCTGGTATATGAAGAGATACATAATGACAGTTTGAGTATAGCTCTTCAATTGTTGAAGCTACCGTAACTCCCTCTGATTTCATTTGTTCTGCTGGAACGAATGGGTCAAATGCCCAAACTTCCATACCCAATGCTTTTGCTTTGTTAGCCACTAAACGACCTACATTACCATAAGCGTGGATACCAATCTTCTTACCAATTAATTCCGATCCTGTTGCTGGAGTGAAGCAAGTACGAGCCATATAGATCATCATACCTAATGCTAATTCGGCAACTGCATTTGAGTTTTGTCCTGGCGTATTCATTGCAACAATTCCTCTTTCTGTGCAAGCTGCAAGGTCAAGATTATCATATCCTGCTCCTGCTCTAACAACAATTTTAAGTTTTTTTGCTGCATCAATAACTTCCTTTGTTATTTTATCTGAACGAACTATTAATGCATCAACATCAGCAACTGCTTTGTATAGATCATTAACGTCTGTGTATTTTTCTAGAAGAGCTAATTCAAAACCTGCTCCTTCAACAACTTTTCTTATTCCGTCAACCGCTGCTTTTGCAAATGGTTTGTCGGTTGCTACCAATACTTTTGTCATATCGATTAAGCGTTTAGTTTTTCAAATTCTTGCATACAAGCTACGAGAGCTTCAACTGATTCTATTGGACAAGCATTATATATAGATGCACGGAATCCACCAACTGAACGATGCCCCTTAATACCTATCATACCTCTTTCCTTTGCAAAAGCCATAAAATCTGCTTCTTTTGCTTTATACTCATCATTCATTACAAAGCATACATTCATTATAGAACGGTCTTCTTTTTCTGCAGTTCCTTTGAACATCTTGTTTCTGTCGATTTCGTTATAAAGAAGATTTGCTTTATTAACATTAATCTTATTAATTGCTTCAAGTCCCCCAAGTTCTTTAACCCATTTCAAAGTTTCGTGCATTACGAATATTGAGAATACTGGAGGAGTGTTAAACATTGAGTTATCTTTAGA
>JALNVJ010000161.1 GCA_023227645.1 Bacteroidales bacterium
AAAATTTTGATTTTTTTGAAAAGAAAAACCGCAGCAAAACAATTGTTTACTGCGGTTGTAATTATTCTTGGTTATCTATTATGATAATTCCTTATTTCACTTCTTCAAAATCAGCATCTGTTACTTCTCCATCTTGGTTTGATGAATCTCCTGATTGGTCTTGTGAATTTGGTTGGCCTTCTTGTTGTGGATTAGCGCCTGGTTGGTTATACATTTCTTGTGAGACTGTGCTCCAAGCTGCATTTATTTTTTCCATTGCTGCATCAATTTGAGCTATGTTTTTGCTTTCATGTGCTGCTTTTAGCTCGGTAAGGGCTGATTCAATTGGGGCTTTTTTATCTGCTGGGATTTTTTCTCCCATTTCCTTTAACTGCTTTTCAGTTTGGAAAATCATTGCATCTGCTCCATTTATTTTTTCAGCTTCTTCTTTAATCTTTTTGTCAGATTCTGCATTTGCTTCTGCTTCTGTTTTCATCTTCTTGATTTCTTCTTCGCTTAAGCCACTTGATGCTTCAATTCTAATGGATTGAGTTTTTCCTGTTGCATTATCTTTAGCACTTACGTTTAGAATTCCATTTGCATCTATATCGAATGTTACTTCAATTTGTGGCACTCCTCTTGGTGCTGGTGGTATGCTGTCAAGGTGGAATCTTCCTATTGTTTTGTTGTCAGCTGCTCTTGCTCTTTCTCCTTGAAGAATGTGAATTTCTACTGATGGTTGGTTGTCGGCAGCGGTTGAGAATACTTGTGATTTCTTTGTTGGGATTGTAGTATTAGATTCTATTAGTTTTGTTGTTACTCCGCCTAAGGTTTCTATTCCTAAAGATAGTGGGGTTACATCTAACAGAAGTACATCTTTTACTTCTCCGGTCAATACTCCTCCTTGTATTGCTGCTCCAATTGCTACTACTTCGTCTAAGTTTACTCCTTTTGATGGTGTTTTGCCAAAGAAGTCTTCTACTAGTTTTTGTATTGCTGGTATTCTGGTTGAACCTCCCACTAAGATTACTTCGTCAATTTGTGATTTATCTAATCCTGCATCTGATAATGCTTTGCGACAAGGTTCTATTGCTGCTTGAATTAGAGTATCTGCCAATTGTTCAAACTTTGATCTTGTTAGGGTTTTAACTAAATGTTGTGGCATGCCGTCTATTGGCATTATATATGGTAGGTTTATTTCTGTTGAAGATGAAGATGATAGTTCTATCTTAGCTTTTTCTGCAGCTTCTTTCAAACGTTGAAGTGCCATTGGGTCTTTTCTAAGATCTACATTTTTATCTGCTAAAAATTCGTCTGCCAACCAGTTGATAATCTTTTGATCAAAGTCATCTCCTCCAAGGTGAGTGTCGCCATTGGTTGATTTAACTTCAAATACTCCGTCGCCTAATTCTAGTATAGAGATATCGAATGTTCCACCACCAAGGTCAAATACTGCTACATGAACATCTTGTGATTTTCTATCTAGTCCATAAGCTAATGCTGCTGCTGTCGGTTCGTTGATTATACGTTTAACTTGTAGGCCTGCAATCTCTCCTGCTTCTTTTGTTGCTTGACGTTGTGAGTCGTTGAAATATGCTGGAACAGTAATTACAGCTTCTGTTACTTCTTGTCCAAGATAATCTTCAGCTGTCTTCTTCATTTTTTGAAGAACCATTGCTGATATTTCTTGTGGAGTATATAGTTTTCCATCAATATCAACTCTTGGGGTATTATTATCTCCCTTTACTACTTTGTAAGGAACTTGTTTTAGTTCGTTTTGAACCTCATCCCATGATTCTCCCATAAATCTCTTTATTGAAGATACTGTATTATGAGGGTTGGTTATTGCTTGACGTTTTGCTGGATCACCAACTTTTCTTTCTCCGTTTGCTAAAAATCCAACTATTGAAGGTGTTGTTCTTCTTCCTTCGCTATTAGGTATAACGACAGGTTCGTTTCCTTCCATTACAGAGACACAACTATTTGTTGTTCCTAAGTCTATTCCAATTATTTTTCCCATATTTTTAATATTTTTATTTGTTATCTTTATTAATTTCTCTTGTTAATTTGTTTTCACTAGTAATGATTCAATAAATATGCCATTAAAGAAAAAATAAATAATTATGACATTCTGTCAGAAAACAATAAGAGTCGTCATTCACTAAAGAATGACGACTCTTATTATATAGAAGAAAAACTCGATTATTCTTTTGGGTCACTAAATAATACTGGTATATAGAAATAGGTTCGAACTGCTTGTCCTCCAATCATAGCTGGAATCCATGTTCCAGGGATTGATCCAACAACTCTTATTGCCTCAGCATCAAGCAATGGATTAAGAGGTCTATATATTTCAATATTGGATATTGTTCCATCTATTTCAATAATAAATTTTGTCATTACCATTCCTGATATACCAGAACCTACTGCATCTGCTGGATATACAAGGTTTGCATAAATAAAGTTTGATATTTCTTGCTTGCCTTGTGGCATTTGTGCATAGGTATCAACTTGATCATAGATTTGAGTATCTTGTTGAGCATAGACCCCAACATAAGAAAACATTGCAATTAACAAGATGATTGCACTTGAAAAAGATTTAATTTTCATACTATTGATTTTTAAAATTTATATATAACTAAACTGTAAATAGAACTAATTATTACCCTTTAATAACTCGTTCAATACCATAAACAATCATTTTACTAAAAAAGTAAGCAAAAAAACTATTTATTTGTCAAATGAAATGAAATAGGAAGCACAAACTGTTGTCTAACAGGCTCTCCCTTTTGTTGTGCAGGTTTCCATTTAGGCATAAGTTTAACTATTCTCATCCCTTCTTCTCCACATCCTTCACCAATATCTTTAACTATTTTTATATTAGAGATTGAACCGTTTCTCTCAACAATAAAAGATATTATTACCTTTCCTTGAACATTTTTTTGTTTTGCAAAGGTTGGATAAAGAATGTTTTGAGCTAAAAAATTATTCATAGCTTCCACTCCACCTGGATACACTGCTTCTTTATCAACAACAGTAAATACTTTTTCAGAATCCTTTTCCGATTTATCAACTTGAGCATTAACATTTGATGTAAATACAAAAAGCATAGCAAATAGAAATACAATTGACAATAAACTTGTAGTTGTTTTTTTCATGATAATCTATTTATTAACGTTACTTACTAATAATTAAGCAAAGGTATAGAAAAAAACTTTATTTTTGCAAATAAAAACAATATTTATATGGAACAATCATTATATCCCTTGAAGTTTTTACCATTATTTAAGGATAAGATTTGGGGAGGAAGCAAAATAAAAGATATAATAGGTATTGATTATTCTCCTTTAGAAAGATGTGGGGAGCTATGGGTTCTTTCGTCAATTGAAGGAAGTGAAACAATTATCGAGAATGGCTTTTTAGCTGAATGCACTCTGCCTGAGGTTATTGATATGTATATGGATGAGCTCTTGGGAGAGAAATGCTATAATGAGTTTGGGGAAAACTTCCCTCTGCTTTTCAAGATAATTGATGCTAATGATAAGCTTTCAGTTCAGGTTCATCCTGATGATAAAATGGCTCAAAGAAAGGGAATGGACAATGGCAAAACTGAGATGTGGTATGTTATGCAAGCCGACCAAGGAGCTCAAATCATTAACGGTTTCAACAAAGATATGAATAAGGTTGAAACAATTAACCGTTTAAGAGATAATACTATTGCTGAAGTTTTAAATACCGACACAACTGAAAAAGGAGATTTATTTTTTATACCCGCAGGAAGAATTCACGCTATTGGAGCAGGAGTATTGTTAGCAGAAATTCAA
>JALNVJ010000162.1 GCA_023227645.1 Bacteroidales bacterium
GATTTTCATAATGGTTTATGTTTAATGTTATTATTATTATGCAAAGTTAATAAAGTTTTTCAATTATTTTTGAATGGAAATCATTATTTGTAGTTTAATGTACAAAAAAAAAGTTGCTCGCTTGAGCAACCTTTTTTATTATTTTAAAAATCAATCAATTATTAATCGTACATCACAACTAAAAACTTGCTCTTTCCCCAAAATGCATTTGCATCTTTAACCTTGATTGAAGTTGGGTACTTTGCATCTCCTTCAAGAGTGTATGATGAACTTGGATGAGAGGTTAAAATTTTAATTTTATTCTTTCCGTTTAATGGAATTTGTTCAAATTGTCTAATATCAACCTTAGTATATTTTGATAGTTCAGAATCTCCACTTACTTTTGCTTTCTTACCAATTCCTAAGAAACCACCTGATAAGTTAACAATTTTTTCTGCTTGAAGTTCTTTCTTTGTTCCTATCATATAGTATGCAGTATTTTTTTCAGACTCTACTTGAAGAATTTGTTGATCCTTTACTTGATTTTGTTTTGAAAGGTCTTCAATGTTTTTATTTAGATTTTCAATTACAATTTTCTTTTGTTGTAATTCTGCAGTTAATGCCTGAATTTGAGCTTCTTGTTCATTAACTCTAGCTTGTAATTTGTCAACAAATGTTGTTAATTCTTTACTCTTATTTCCATTAGCAGCCATTTGACTATTTAACTTGTTAATCTTTTGTTTATTAGTTGCTAATAGCTCATTGATGTTTTGAATTTCATCTGTAATTCTTGCACGAGTGTCTTTATTAACTTTTTCTCCAGAAGTGTTTTTAAGTTTATTCACATTACCATATTTGGCAGAAACATCTGATAAACTTTGTTCAATTGCGTTAAGTTCTTGGAATAAACCTTCCATTTCTGCGTCCTTTATAGAAAGAACAGCCTCAATTGAGTCTTGTAATTTTTGTTGCGTTATAATCTTATCTTCAAGCTCTTTCTTTCCGCAAGAAGAAAATAATAAGGCAACAACACCTAATGCTAAAATAAATCTTTTCATACTCTTTTTCTTTTTTATATTCGTTAATAATGTTATCTTTGCAAAAAATAAAACGAACTTATTATAGTTTTATTGTAGAATTAATAATTAATTTTATTGGGGTGCTTAATTTTATTAAATTTAGGCTGAGATTATACCCTTCGACCTCTTAGATAATGCTAAGCAGGAAAGAGTAGTTTTCTTACCATAAGTTATCACCTCATGATATTAATAAAACAAATAACTTATGGCATCATATCCATTAGCACTTACAATTGCAGGCTCTGATTCGGGAGGTTGTGCTGGCATTCAAGCTGATATAAAAACATTTTCTTCATTAGGAGTTTTTTCAGCCTCTGTTATTACAGCAATAACTGCTCAGAACACTTTAGGAGTTATTGATGTTATGGCTGTTCCTAGTAATTTTGTTGAGAAACAACTAAAGGCTGTTCTTGAAGATTTTGAATTTGGAGTAATAAAAATTGGTATGCTTTTCACAAAAGAAAACGTATTCGCTATTAAGAAACTCTATAAAAACAATATTCCATTAGTTTTAGACCCTGTTATGATTTCCACTTCTGGAAATTCCTTAATTCTAGACCAAACAATTGAATCAATCATAAAAGAACTATTCCCCATTTCTACTATTATAACTCCAAATCTTAACGAGACCTCTATTTTACTTAAGAGAGAGATTAAAACTCTTAATCAGATGATTGATGGTGCTAATGATTTTATTAATAAATATGGTGTTAATTCTGTATTAATCAAAGGTGGTCATTTAAATGGGGGAGAAATGGTTGATGTTTTTCAAATCAAAGGAAATAGAGAAGCCATATTGCTAAAATCAAATAAAATTGAAACTATAAATACTCATGGTACCGGTTGCACTCTTTCATCTGCAATAGCAGCCTATCTTGCGATAGGAAATGATTTGGAAACCAGTGTTCGAATGGGGAAAGAATATATTACAGAAGCTATATTGAAAGGAAAAGATGTTAAACTTGGAAATGGACACGGAGCAGTTAATCATTTCTTTAATCCACAAAAACTAATTAAAATATGAAAGTAATAGTAAATAAAAGAGAAAAAATAATGCCTGAGAATATCTCAGTCTTAGAAATGATGAAGATAATTAATCATGGAAATAATTCAGAAATTGCATTAGCAATTGACCAAGAAATCATTCCTCAAAACAAATGGGAAGAAACCAAGCTTAGGGATGGAGATAAAATAACAATAATCCAAGCAACATGTGGAGGTTAATAGGAATAACTCCAGAAAAAGGTGTGAGGGATGAGCAAAAAAAAATAATTGATTTATTAGATAGCAGAATTGATTTATTCCATATTCGTAAACCTTCTCTAACAGAGGAACAGCTGAAATATTATTTGGATGAGTTTCCTATAGAAATAAGGAATAAACTAACTATTCACTATCATCAGTCTTTAGCCTTAGAATTTGGTTTAGGAGGTGTTCATTTTAATTTATCAAGTCCATATATTAAACCAATTTATGGGGGAAAAAGGAAGAGTTTTTCTTGTCATAATATAAATGAAATGCTAGAAACAAGAGATAGATTTGATTATGTTTTCCTTAGCCCTATATATAATAGTATCTCTAAAGATGGCTATAAAAGTAAATTCAACCTTAAAGACTTAAGAGAATTGGGACTTATAAATGAAAAAACAATAGCTTTAGGAGGAATTACGGAAGATAAATTTGCAGAGCTTAAGGATATTGGTTTTGGGGGTGCAGCTCTTTTGGGTAGCCTCTGGAAAGAATTATAAAGAATATGAAACTAGAAAAAATACAATTTATCACACATAATAATTCCAATTATAATTATTTGGAATCAGCAATTTTAGCTTTAGAATCTGGTATTCGTTTTATTCAGCTAAGAATGAAGAATTCCACAATTGATGATATTAAAACCATAGGAAAGAAAATCAAAATTGAATGTGATAAGTATAATGCAACCTTAATTATTGATGACTATGTGGAATTAGTAAATGAGATTGGGGCTGATGGAGTACATCTTGGCAAAGAAGATATGCCAATAGCAGAAGCCAGAAAAATATTGGGAAAAGATAAAATAATTGGGGGCACTGCTAATGTTTTTGAAGATATTCTTAAGCATTACAAAGATGGAGCTGATTATATAGGTCTTGGACCTCTTAGATTCACAAGCACTAAACAAGGACTTAGTCCTATATTAGGTTTAGAAGGGTATAAGAGTATAATATTTAAGTGCAAAAATGAAAATATTAATATACCTATTTATGCAATAGGAGGAATTAAACCTGAAGACATTAGAGATTTATTCTCAATTGGCGTTTATGGGATAGCAATTAGTTCTCTCGTATTAGAGAGTGAAAATCCAATAAAAACAATAAAAGAAATCAAAGAAATAATTCAATAAAAACAAAAATAATTATATATGCAAAAATTAAAAATAGCTGGTAAGGAGTTTGATTCCAGACTTTTCTTGGGAACAGGAAAGTTCCCTTCAAATCAAATTATGGGAGAAGCTATAATTGCTTCTGGAACTCAAATGGTAACAGCCGCAATGAAAAGAGTAGATATTGAACATAACGAAAAAGACGATATGTTGAAATATATACCTAGAGAACAGATTATTTTACTACCAAATACATCAGGAGTAAGAAATGCTAAAGAAGCTGTTTTTGCAGCTCAAATGGCAAGGGAGGCTCTTGAAACTAATTGGCTAAAATTAGAAATACA
>JALNVJ010000163.1 GCA_023227645.1 Bacteroidales bacterium
CCTTCCCCTGTAGCCATTTCCGCAATCTTTCCTTGGTGAAGAACCGCCCCTCCAATAAGCTGAACATCGTAGTGAATCATATCCCAAGTGACTGCATTACCGCCAGCCATCCAGGTATTATCGAAGAATGCCTTATCTCCAACTATATTAACATTATCTTTTCTTGCAGCAAGGTCTTTATCATATTCATTTGCAATTACCTCAACCTTTGCATTTTCAGCAAAACGCTTTGCAGTTTCTTTAATAACAGAAAAAGCTTCAGGCAGTATTTGATTTAATACCTCTTGGGTCTTATCGTATATTTTTGTTTCTAAGATTTCTAAGTCTGTGTATAGGCTTTGTTTTTCATCAACAGGCATATCAAACTCTGTATCTAATCTCTCTCTAATTTTAGTTACAGTTTCTTCTTCATGAGATACTGCTAAAGAAATTTTAGTTTTAAATTCTTGAGTTTTACCACGCAGCTCATCATTGGTTAGTTTGGTGATGTGATCGTAAGCTTTTAAACAGCTTTCAAGGATTGGTTTTAATTCTTTTAAATCTCTTTGAGACTTATTTCCGAATAATGATGCAAGAAAATTTGCCATTTGAATTATTTATCAATTATTTTTATCGTGAATCTTTGCATAAGCTAAATGCTTATGCAAAAGAAATTATTTAAGACCAACTGGTACAAAAACCATTCCGTCAATTTTCAATCTGCAAAAATAACATTTTTATTTGTTAGAATTGACATAAAAACCAAAACTGATTATAAAAAACTGACAAATAATGTGAATATTGCAAAACATGATATAAAAAAATGCCATTATACTTTTTATATAATGGCATTTTTAAAATTTGATTTATTTATCTAGTTGAGTCTAGGTATGAAGAATGAATTTGCTAATTAGGATAAATACTCCACCACCAGCAAAATAACCAAGCAATGCCCAAATTGATATATGTTTTAAATACCAAATGAAGTCTATCTTTTCCATTCCCATTACTGCAACACCTGCTGCAGAACCAATAATTAATATACTTCCACCTGTTCCAGCACAATATGCTAGAAATTCCCAGAAAGCTCCATCAACAGCAAAATGCCCTGCTTCGGCTATTGGGTACATTCCCATTGCGGCTGCAACCAAAGGAACATTATCTACTATTGAGGATAAGAGACCAATAATTAGATTTATAATGTATATGTCGCCAATTTTATCTAAAGATTTTGAAAGAAGGTCTAAATGACCAGCTGTTTGTAGGGCAGCAACTGCCATCAAAATTCCTAAGAAGAATAGAACTGAAGGAGTATCTACCTTTTGTAGTACTGCTGACACATTAAGTTTAGAATAGTTTTTCTTATTTGAAACGTGCATAATTTCTGTCACAACCCACATTATACCTAATCCAAATAGTATTCCTAGATATGGAGGAAGATGAGTTATTGTTTTGAAGAAAGGTACAAATAGTAATGAACCTACACCAATAAAGAATATAATATTACTTTGTTTTGTTGAAATTGAAGGATGAGAATCATCTTTTCCATGAATTTCTGGCCTTGTAACATGTCCTTTCATCATAAAGGTTATTGCAGTTAGAGGAACTAACAATGAAACTAAACTAGGGATAAATGTTTCAAGGATAATCTTAGCTGCTGTTACATTACCTTTAATCCATAACATAATTGTTGTAACATCTCCAATTGGGGACCAAGCTCCTCCTGAGTTTGCAGCAAGAATAACCATACCTGCAAAGAACCAACGTTCGTGCTTGTCATCGATAAGCTTTCTAAGTAGTGCAACCATAACAATTGAAGTTGTTAGGTTGTCTAATACTGCAGACATAAAGAATGTAAGGATACTTATTATCCAAAGCAATTTTCTTTTGTTTGTGGTAGAAATCTTGTCTGTGATAATACTAAAGCCTTCATGCTTATCAACAATTTCAACAATTGTCATAGCTCCAAGAAGGAAGAAAAGAATTTCAGCAGTTTCTCCTAGGTGAATAACTAAGGCCTCGTGATCAAAACCAGGACCCATTAAGGCAAATACAGCCCACATTATTGCAGCTAGCAGAAGGGCAGTTGCAGACTTGTTAATTTTGATAGGATGTTCAAGAGCAATGAATGTGTATCCTACTACAAAAATAACAATCATTAGTACAAAATAACTCATAATGTTTTTATTTAGTAATTAATATTTATTTAATGATTTGAATTATCGTTTTCCTTTATTCTTGTTTTGTTGATTCTGTCTTTGATCAATAATAACACGGTTTTGTTTTTCTAATGCCTCAACTCTTGCTTGCCATTTCGACTTCTTAATAGGCTTGTTTTGATTTGCTTTTAGTCTGTCAAGAACCTTTTGTTCATTAATTGTTCTTCCAATAACCCAAACCTGGATAAATGTAAAACAAAGAGAAACAAAATAATAATAATTAAGAGCTGAAGAATATTTATTTAAAACAAATAGCATCATCACTGGCATAAGATACATCATATACTTCATTCCTGGCATTTGATTTGTTCCCGCTTGTTGTTTCATCGTCATCCTTGTGTAGAAAAGTTGAGCAACTGTCATCAGCAAACAGAAAAGACTGACATTGGAGCCATAGAAAGGTATATCAAAAGGCAGATTAAAAATTGAGTCGTAGCTTGAAAGGTCATCTGCCCATAGGAATGATTTTTGACGAAGCTCAATTGAGGCTGGGAAGAAACGGAACATTGCAATAAGAATTGGGAACTGCAACAACATTGGAAGACATCCTGCCATTGGATTAATACCTGCCCGTTTATAAAGAGCCATCGTTTCTTTCTGTTTCTCCATTGCCTGCTCTTTCTTTGGATACTTATCTGTAATTAATTTGATTTGAGGTTGTAAAACTCTCATTTTCGCAGATGATGAGTAAGAGTTATAAGCAAGAGGGAAGAGAACTATTCTCACTAAAACAGTAAGAACAAGGATAACAATACCCATATTCCAACCAAATTGGCTTAAGAAATCGAAAATAGGAATAATAGCAAAACGGTTAACCCATTGCATAAGGAAGAAGCCCCATCCAAGAGGTATGATTTCTTCCATCTGAATATTATAATCACTTACTACAGCATATTTATTAGGACCGTAAAAGAAATCCATTGAAACTTCGCTCTTAACTTCATCTCCTTCAAAAGGTATAGTTAGTAGAGATTTCATAGAACGAAGATAAGAAGAATCCTTTGCTGGTCGACTTTCTTTAATAGTTTCCATTGTTGCAGAAGAGAAAGGAGCATTATTTGCAATAATAGATGTTGAAAAGAATTGTTGTTTATATGAAACCCATTTAATTGGAATTCCATTCTCATCTTTTTTGTCATCAACTCCATTTTCTTTTAAATAATCAACCTCATCTTTTAATAGATAGTAGATTGAAGTATTCTTTATCTCAACAGCTGGATCTTTTTCTTGAGCTCTTAGGTCTGTGTTCCAAACCATTTCAACTGAACTTTGATCTGAAATAACTCCTTTTAGATTATTAAAAACAACATTATAACCTACCCTATAATCATCTCCTCTAATAACATAACGGAACTCTAAGGATCCATTTCTTAGAGAGTCAGCAACATTTGCCTTAAATACTAAGACAACAGAATCGCCTGACTTAACATTTATAGGATTAGTTATTGGTTTATTATTTATTGTTGGTTCAAAATATAGATCCTCAGTTCTAACAATATTTTGCCCTACTGTTAAATTAAGACCGTATGTGTTTTTGTCAAATAA
>JALNVJ010000164.1 GCA_023227645.1 Bacteroidales bacterium
GCAAATCTTGAAAGCAAGAAAGCTTTATTCGTTCAAGTAGGTTTGATTGTGGCACTAAGCCTAACAATCTACGCATTTGAGTACAAATCTTATGAGAACAAAGAATCTTTCGTATTGCAAAGGCAAGCAATCACACCTCTGGATGATATTGTAATAACTATTAATGAAGATACCCCTCCATTACCTCCCGATAAGGTCCCTGCACCGGAATCAACTGAATTTATTATTGTTGATGATGATATCAAAATTAAAAATGAGTATAAACTAGAAAATTTAATTGTTGATGGGAATATTGGAGCTACAATTATGAAGATTGAGATTAAAGGAGATGAAGAAAAGGTTCTTGACGATGAAAATACTCCTTTTAAAGTAGTTGAACAAGAAGCTGAATTTCCTGGAGGATATGGTAAGCTTATTGAATACTTAGGTAAGTCAATACAATATCCACAACAAGCTTTAGAAACAGGAACAAAAGGAGGAGTTATGCTAACCTTCGTTGTTGAGAGAGATGGATCAATCACCGACATTAAAGTTCTTCGTGATATTGGATCAGGTTGTGGTCAAGAAGCAATAAGAGTTGTTAAGCAAATGCCAAAATGGCAACCTGCTAAACAAAGAGGAAAAGTAGTAAGGCAACAATTCGTTCTTCCAGTATCATTTAGCATACAAGGATAATTCCAAATTGCCATAACAATTAGGTTAAGTCAAAACACCAAGCGATTTATTTGCTTGGTGTTTTTTTCTTATAAGCAAACTTCTTACCTTTGCAAACTAATATCTATAACGATTAAACTTCTTTTTCAATGATTACTATCAATAACCTATCTATATCTTTTTCTGGAATACTACTTTTTGATAATGTATCCTTTGTTATTGGCGATAAAGACAGAATTGGTCTTGTTGGGAAGAATGGAGCAGGAAAGAGTACTCTTCTGAAAATACTATCTAAGTTCCAAGAACCAGAAACAGGTTCAATAATCATCCCCCAATCGCAAACCATAGGCTACCTTCCTCAAGAAATGATTCCATCTTCCACAATGACGGTTGTGGATGAAGCACTAACAGCATTTGAAGAAGTAAACTTATTGGAAATAAAGATAGGAGAGTTAAATAATGAAATAGCAAGCCGAACAGATTACGAAAGCTTGGAATACGAAAACCTCCTCCACCTACACTACGAAGCTAATGAAAGGCTCAACCTAATAGATGCAGCCAACTCAAGAGCAGAATCGGAAAAAGTTTTACTCGGCTTAGGTTTCTTACATTCCGACTTCGAAAGAAAGATATCCGAATTTAGTTCAGGCTGGCAAATGAGAGTGGAGTTAGCCAAGATATTATTACAAAAACCAGATGTAATACTACTCGACGAACCCACCAACCACTTAGATATTGAATCAATACAATGGCTAGAAAACTTCCTAATAAATTATTTTGGAGCAGTAGTACTAGTATCGCATGACAGAACATTCTTAGATAATATCACAAAGAGAACAATAGAAATAACTGCAGGAAAGATATACGACTACAAAGCCTCCTATTCCGACTATGTGGAACTGCTTCAGCAAAGAAGAGAAACCCAACAATCAGTTCTAACCAACCAACAACGTCAAATAGCCGAAATAGAGAAGTTTGTTGAAAAATTTCGCTACAAAGCAACCAAAGCCAAGCAAGTCCAATCACGTATTAAGCTGATTGAGAAAATGGAACTAGAAACCATTGACGAAGTTGACACATCCACTATCCATTTTCGTTTCCCTCCAGCCCCTCATTCAGGTAAGATAATAGTGGAAATGAAAAACGTAGCCAAAAGCTATGGGGAAAAACTTATCTTAAATGACGTTAATATAATAATAGAAAAAGGAGATAAGATAGCCTTTGTGGGTAAGAATGGAGAAGGAAAGAGTACATTATCCAAAATAATAGTTGGCGAAATAAGAGATTATACTGGTCAATACAAAGAAGGACACCAAGTGTCGATAGGCTATTTTGCCCAAAACCAAGCAGCCCTACTCGAGCCCAACAAAACAGTATATGAAACCATAGACGAAGTAGCAACAGGAGATAGCCGACTAAGAGTTAGGAATATATTAGGAAGCTTCCTCTTTGGTGGCGACGATATAGACAAGAAAGTAATGGTTTTATCAGGAGGAGAAAAATCCCGACTAGCCTTAGCCAAATTAATACTCTCCCCAGTCAACCTACTAGTGCTTGATGAGCCAACCAACCATTTGGATATGGATTCCAAAGACATACTCAAAAATGCCCTTATTCGCTTCGACGGAACACTTATAATAGTATCCCACGACAGAGACTTCCTACAAGGACTAACCAACACCCTCTACGAATTTAGAAACCAACATATAAACGAATTCCATGGCGACATCTTCGAATACCTAACCCATCGCAAGATAGAAGACCTCAAAGCCCTAGAAGGAGTAAAAACCACCAACCTTCAAAACAAAGAAACCACCATTTCCCAAAGCAAACTCAACTACGAAAAGTCGAAAGAAGCCGAAAGAGAACTCCGCAAGATAAGAAGCAATATTGAAAAAGCCGAAAAAGAAATAGAAAACATAGAAGCCGAAATAGCAACACTCGATCACAAACTGGCAAACTCCCAACCCACCGACCCAATTTTTAGTGACGAAACCTTCTATAAAAACTACCAATCTAAAAAAGACGCCCTAACATCAGCAATGAAACAATGGGAAGACCTATCCATAGAACTAGAAGAAAAAGAAGGATAAACACTTCGTTTCTACTTAATATTATAACCCTACTAAAAAAGAAGACCTTTATCCTTTCGTAATATAAATTATACGAAAGAAAGAAATAAATTTCTAAAACCAAGTATAAATATTTTTAAGTCAAGTATAAATTTAGTAAGGTGGCACCTTAGTGTCAGTAACCCGCCACCTTACTACTAGTAACCCGCCACCTTACTACCAGTAACCAGGCGGGTTACTATATTTATACTTAGTTTTAGAAAAATAAAACAAAGGTTTGACCAGTTGAGATAAGGGTTTGCGAAATTATTACAAAGACTAATTGCAATAGCCATCTGTTTTATTATAATTTTCCTTATTTAATATCTAATCAAAAGCCTTGCCTTTCTATTATTTTAATTCTTTTTTATAGATTTTAAGGTAATAGTATTGACTTATTTTGGGGTTTGAAAGCTTTATTAATTAATAATGGTTTAGTATAATTGAATGTATTTATTATCTTTGCAAAATAAAATCAATAATAATGATTAAAAAGAAATATAGTATATAAACATATAAAAAAATATTGAGCTTTTAGGCTCTTATTCTCTACGTTGTAAATCTGGTAAATTTAAATGTTGTACGAGAATAATAAGTCCACGAAAGTTCACACTCTTTGGGTGTGGGCTATTCGTGCTTATTAGTACAACAAGGCTTACCAGAGCCCTCAACGTATAATAGGCAAAACGAGTAGTTCCACACTTTTTTCATTTTGCTTATTTGGGGTTTAAGGGTTATAGAAGAAAATCTTTAAACAATATGGCAAAATGACAAGATTAGAGATCACTAAATGCGTTGGAGTAAAATTTCTTACTAGCAATATAGAAAATGGAGAATTTAGATATTCTCGAGAAGTTGATGAAAAACTCAAAGGACATTATAAACTTGATTTACGATTTTTTGATGAGAAAACAAGAATTGCTGTTTTAATAGAAACCAAAAAAAAATTCACTCTAAAAGA
>JALNVJ010000165.1 GCA_023227645.1 Bacteroidales bacterium
GGATTGGGTTGAAAAGAACGAATATAATATTTGGGGATTTATTATTCAAAATAACCTATTATATTCAAAAGATAGGACACAATATATGCATATGATTACTGAAGGACCAACAACTAAAGGATTGAATGGCTCTCCTTCAAGACTGGGAGATTATATTGGTTATAAGATAGTTGAGAAATATATGAAAGGAAAGGATAAATCTTTGAAAGAGATGTTTGAAATAAAAGATGGGAAAGAAATACTGAAAGAATCGTCATATAAACCTAGTAAGTAATTGAATTTAATATAAGATTAAAAAATGAAGCTACAGATATCTGTTCTACTAAAATTCCTTTTAACATTTGGGCTATTAATAATAACCCAAATAGCAATGTATCTACTAAACATACCTATCTTTTCAATAGATGGATTTGCTGATTTATTTTCAATTGCTTTAGGTTCCATACGTTTTGGAATATCATCAACTATTGCTTTTCTTTCTCTATTTATTATATTCAGCCTTTTGCCAATCCCATTAAGACAAAACAAATACTATAAGATACTGTGTAATTTCTTTTATATACTTGGAACAAATATTATCTTAATATTGAATTGTATAGATTTGGGATATTATAAATTTACTTATAAGAGAATAACCTATGATTTCTTCAATTATCTTGGTGTTGGAGGCGATTTCAAAGAGTTAATTCCTCAATTTGCAAGAGATTATTGGCATATTCTTGTTATATTCATTCTTTTAAATATAGTTTTCCATTATCTTAGAAAAGCAATTGATAAGAAATACTCCTCTGAACTAATACTTCCAGATGCTAAATGGTATATTAAGAACTCAGCTCTATTTATTCTCCTTGCAGGTCTTTTCTTTATTGGACAGAGAGGAGGGCTTCAGCTTCGACCACTAAGCATTGTTCATGCCAACTACTATACATCAAGTCAAAATACTCCATTGGTCCTAAATACCCCTTTCACTTTATACAGATCTTGGGGGAAAACAGGAGTTGAACCAAAGAAATACTTTAATGATGAAACGGAACTGAGGAAATATTTCAATCCAATTATTACACCAACAGACAATAAAACAGATAGTCTATTCACTCAGCCATTAGAACTTGGCAAAACAAATGTTATAGTAATTATTGTAGAAAGTTTATCTGAAGAATATACTAAAGGATACACTCCTTTTATTTCTTCCTTAGCCAAGAAATCAATTGTCTTCAATGGTTTTGCCAACGCAAAACGTAGTATTGATGGAGTGCCTGCAGTACTCTCTTCCCTGCCTTTCTTATCTGAAGAGTCTTTTATTATTTCTCAGTACAGCAGTAATAACCTATCATCTTTTGCATCATTGTTAAAACCCTATAACTATAAAACTTCTTTTTTCCATGGTGGATATAATGGCTCAATGGGCTTTGATGCTTTCACCAAAAACATAGGTTACGATAATTATTATGGAAGGAAGGAATACAATAACGATAAGGATTACGACGGAAATTGGGGAATATTTGACGAGCCTTTCCTCCAATATATGGTAAGAGAGCTTGACAAATACAAAGAACCATTCACATCCACTGTTTTCACCCTTAGCTCACATCATCCCTACACAGTACCTCCTCAACATAAGGGACGATTCCCTAAAGGGACAATGATAGTTCACGAAACAGTGGGATATGCCGACTATGCCCTACAACGATTCTTTGAAGAAGCAGAAAAAAAACCTTGGTTTAAGAATACATTATTCATTATTACTGCCGACCATTCTGCTGCCACACAAGAAAAAGAATACACAACCCTATTGGGGAAATTCCGTATACCCATAATATTTTACCATCCAAGTTTAAAACATGGAATAAACACAAACAAAAATATCCAACAAGCAGATATACTCCCAACAGCAATGGCTATGATTGGCTATAAAAAACCTTTTGTTGCATTTGGTAAAGATGCTTTTGCCAAAGGAGATAGCCCCTATGTATTATATGTGAATGGAGAATATATGTTAAGAGAAGGTGATTATCTTTGTAAGTTCAACGAAGGGTTAGAATCTAAATTATATTTTTTACCCAAAGACAGAAATGCGAAGAAAGACATTGGAAAAGAAAATATAGAGTTATTAAATAAAATGACACTCACAATACAAGCAATTATTCAAGAATATAATACCCGACTAATAGAAAATACATTAGTGATTAAAGATGAAAAAAGATAAGATATTATTTATCATCAACCCCATTTCGGGAATAGGCAAGCAAAAGAAAGTAGAACAATCGATTGAAAAGGTATTAGATAAAGATTTGTTTGACTACGAAATTGCCTATACCGAATATGCTCACCACGGAACTACTATTAGCCTACAAGCTGCAATAAGAAATATTGATATTGTTGTTTCAGTTGGAGGCGATGGCTCAATTAATGACTGCGTTAGGGGGTTGATAGGAACAAATGTAACCTTAGGAATAATTCCGGCAGGAAGTGGCAATGGACTAGCAAGAACACTAAATATCCCCCTAAATATTGATGAGGCGATAGAGGTATTAAACAAGAACAAAAGAGCAACAATAGATACAATAAAAGTAAATAAGAAGATTTATGCTTCAATTGCAGGAATTGGATTTGATGCTCTGATTGCAAAAGAGTTTAGGAGAACCAAGGTTAGAGGATTCAATAAATACTTAGCCTTAATCCTACAACATTATCCCTTCTACGAATCAAAGAAATATAAGATTGAATTTGATGGACAGGAAATAGAAACCGAGGCCTTGTTTATAAGTTTTGCCAATTCCAACCAATTTGGATTCAACACCATAATTGCTCCATCTGCAAAGGTAGATGACGGCTATATACAAGTAAGTATAGTTAAAAAAGTGCCAATTGTTATGCTACCATGGACTGCACAGCTCCTATTCTTTAAGAGTTTTGATAAATCAATCTATGTTAGATCGTTTAAGGCACAAGAAATAAAAGTAATAAACAACGATTCAAGATTAGTAAACCTTGATGGAGAATCTGTGAAAATGGAAAGAGAATTAAATTTTTCAATAAACCATAAATCACTTAACGTAATAATTCCAGAAGAGAATGGCAAAGAAAGAAAAGAACCGAGTTGGTATAGTCTATTCAACGAACCCCTCATTCCAATACGAAACATCTGAACAAGAGAGCCTCGACACTCTTCCTTCCAAACAACAAAACCTAAAAGTTCAACTCGATAAAAAACAAAGAGGAGGGAAGAAAGTGACCCTTATAACGGGATTTATTGGTTCAGAAGAAGACCTTTCCGACTTAGGAAAGATGCTTAAAACTAAATGTGGAGTAGGTGGAAATACCAAAGACGGAGAGATACTAATTCAAGGTGATCACCGAGAAAAAGTAATGACTTTATTATTAGCAGAGGGTTATAAAGTAAAAAGAGTAGGAGGCTGATAGATAATCTTTTTTTAGCCATTAGTCTTGTTTTTATGCTGAATATTTCAAGACCGTTGCACGGTAAAAACCAACATTAAAGACTAACAAACAGGTTGTTAAAAAGAAAAGTCAAAGAAGTATTCTTCAATCAAATCAATTCAATAATAAATTGGGAGGAGACTTCTTCAAAAATAAGTTAATGAAAAATTATTAGTAAGCTTTTTGATCAGAATCAGGATTTACAAGATTAAAGGATTTTCATGATTACCACGAAGGGGTGAAAGGTTTGTAAAAAAATAGA
>JALNVJ010000166.1 GCA_023227645.1 Bacteroidales bacterium
ATTAAAGAAGGTGAAGTAGGTTCTTCTGCTATGCCTCATAAAGTTAATCCAATAGATTTTGAAAATGCTGAAGGAAACTTAGGTTTTGCAAATGCAATATTTGAACATCTTTCATCTAAGCTTCCAATTTCTAGACTTCAAAGAGATTTAACCGATTCAACTGTAACAAGAAATATTGGAGTACCAATAGCTCATACTATAATAGCTTTAAACTCAATAATTAAAGGCGTAAATAAATTATTGTTAAATAAGCCTGCTTTGGAAAGAGATTTGAATAAGAACTGGTCTGTTGTTGCAGAAGCGCTCCAATCTATTCTTCGTTCAATAGGATATAAAAATGCTTATGAAGTTCTTAAAGACTTAACAAGAACTAATGCTGAAATAAATGCAGAAACAATTGCTGCATTTGTTGATGGATTGGATGTTAGTGAGGAAATTAAAGAAAGGATGAAAGCAATAACTCCGATGAATTATGTTGGAATATACTAATAGTTTCAAAGTAAAATGAGGAAAAGCTTTAGTTGGATATTTGCAAAGCCATATATTATAAATATTATTCTATATTTTATTTTAGTATGTCTTGCAACAATTTTCTCAATTGCTTCCATTCTTTCTGCATCTAATTTTTTATCTGTACTTTTCGAGGAAGGATTAACTAATACTGTAGTTGCTAATCCTTCTTTCTTAGACGAGGTATTGAGTAATATATATGGAAGTATTATCGCATATGGAAAAGAAAAAGCCTTATTTATATTTGGTGCTTTAATTTTTATTATCTATTTCTTTAAAGATGTTTTTACTTATCTTGGATCATTTATTATTGCATCAGTAAGAAATAGGATGGTTAGGAATATTAGAAATAAACTATTCCAAAAATATGTCTCCCTCCCGCTTTCATATATCAATACTCATAGAAAAGGTGATCTGCTTTCAAGAATTAGTAATGATGTTATAGAATATGATGAAAATGTTTTGAGATCAATAATGTCATTGTTTTCAGGAATAATTACTGTCTTGCTTTATTTTACTGTTCTTCTATATATTGATTACCAATTGACCCTAACCGTATTATTGGTCTTCCCAATAGTATCTGGATTAGTTTCTTTAATAAGTAGGAATTTGAGAAATAGCTCAAAACACCTTCAACAAAAGAATTCTAACCTTGTATCAATAATTGAACAAACCATTTCAGGACTTAGGATTATTAAATCACATACTGCAATTGAAATGATGAATGAAAGATTTGTAAATTTCAATGCATCGTATACTCGTTTAAGAAATGGAATATATAGAAGAGTTGATTTAGCCTCTCCTATAAGTGAATTTATTGGAAATTCAATGTTAATTGGGCTTTTACTATTTGGGTCTTCAAGTGTAATATCTTCTTCGCCAACCATTAGTCCAGAGCTTTTTATTGTATACTTAGTGCTTTTTACCTTAATAATTAAACCTGCAAAAGATATTCCTACTTCTTTCTTTAATATAAAAAAGGGTAGGGCGTCCATTGATAGAATTGTTGATATACTTGAAATAGAAAACAAAATTATAGAACCTAATCACCCAATTGCATTTCCGAGTTTAGAGAAAGGAATAATATTTAATAATGTATCTTTCTCTTATATCGAAGAACCTATCCTAAAAAATATAAATATAATATTTGAAAAAGGGAAAACAACTGCAATAGTAGGGGCTTCAGGATCGGGGAAAAGTACTCTTATAGACCTTATTCCCAAATTTTATGAGCCAAGTCATGGAGAGATATTTTTCGATTGCATTAATAGTAGGGATATACATTCCAAAGAAATTAGGAATCAAATATCAATAGTAACTCAAGATACAATCCTATTCAATGACACAATATTTAATAATATCACCTTTGGTTTTAATTATAGCTTAGAAGAGGTTGTAGATGCTGCAAAGATTGCCAATGCTCATGAGTTTATTGAATCTTTACCTCAAGGTTATTATTCAATGATTGGTGATAGAGGCTCCACTCTTTCGGGAGGTCAAAGGCAGAGATTAAGTATTGCAAGAGCAATCTTGAAAAACTCAGAAATACTAATACTTGACGAAGCCACATCTGCATTAGATACTGAAAATGAAAGATTAGTACAGGATGCTATTTCCAGAATAACCATAGGCCGTACATCAATAATAATAGCTCACCGCCTTTCAACCATTGTAAATGCCGACAAAATAATAGTTTTAGAAAAGGGAGAAGTTAAGGAAATAGGAACTCATAGAGAACTTATTGGAATAAATGGCATTTATTCCAAGTTATGTAAGATGCAGGAAGTATAGCATTTCACTTATAATAAATTATAATGAAAAAGATATTATTTATATGTTTGGGTAATATTTGTCGTTCAGCAGCAGCAGAGGCTGTTATGAAAAAGCTAATTGATGACGAAGATTTATCCAAAGATTTTTTTATTGACTCTGCAGGAACAATCGACTATCATAAAGGAGAAAAAGCAGATTCAAGAATGATTAGTCATGCTGCCAAGAGAGGATATGATATAACAAGCATCTCAAGACCAATAACTCAACAAGACTATTACGATTTTGATTATATTATTGTAATGGATGAAAATAATTTTAAGAATGTTAGTAATCTATGTCCAGAAGATAAATTAATAAACAAGATTATATATATGTCAGAATTCTTTACTAAGCATAATGACAAAGTCGTTCCCGACCCTTATTTTGGTGGAGAAAAAGGTTTTGAATATGTTTTAGATCTTTTGGAAGATGGCTGCAAAGAGGTAATATCACAACTAATCAAGTAAGAAATTTAATATCTTAATTTCTCTTATTTTTTTCTATCCTAATATTTGTGTTTTTGACTGTCTTAGTTTTATCATATCTAATTACTTATTCAATATTTAGAATCTATTCAATTTTTGGTAATAGGTTGAAAAAGGCGTATAAATTTGGATAACTATCTTTTTTAGTGTATTTTTGCAAGTTACAATTCAATTTAGTGTTCAATATATGGTTGAAAATATGTCAATTAACAGAAAGACACAAGAGCTGAAAGCAAGAATGCAGTCATTACTTCAAGGTGGTGGAGAGAAAGCTATGGAGAAGCAAAAAGCAACAGGAAAGCTTTCAGCAAGAGAAAGAATCTTAGAGTTATTAGACGAGGGTTCTTTCCACGAATACGACCTTTTTATCCAACATTCGGGTAAAGATTTTAATATGGATAAGAAGATTCTTCCTGGTGACGGAGTTGTTACAGGAACAGGAATGATGAATGGTTATCCAATATGTATTTATGCTCAAGATTTCACTGTTGCTGGTGGTTCATTAGGTTACATGCATGCCAAAAAGATATGTAAAATTATGGATCACGCTATGAAGTTAAAAGTTCCTATTATAGGAATTAATGACTCAGGTGGTGCTCGTATTCAAGAAGGAGTTAATGCTTTGGCAGGTTATGGAGGAATATTCTTCCGAAATACTATGGCCTCAGGTGTTATTCCTCAAATCTCAGTTATACTTGGTCCTTGTGCAGGTGGTGCAGTTTATTCTCCTGCCCTTACAGACTTTGTTTTCGTGGTAGATAAGATTTCTAAAATGTTTATTACAGGACCTGATGTTATTAGAACAGTTGTAGGAGAAGAAATATCACAAGAAGACCTTGGTGGAGCAAGAGTTCATGCTGAAATTTCTGGTAATGCACA
>JALNVJ010000167.1 GCA_023227645.1 Bacteroidales bacterium
AGATTTTTCCTTAATAAAAAAGTTTTTTTCCTTAATATAAATTTTTTTTTCCTTAATATAAATTCAATTAGATTAAATCTATTTTCCTACAAACCTTTCACCCCTTCGTGATAATCATGAAAATCCTTTAATCTTGTAAATCCTGATTCTGATCAAAATGCTTACTAATAATTTTTCCTTAACTTATTTTTGAAGAAGTCCCCTCTAAATTTCTTTTTCTCACATTGTAGATAAGGTTTTGCATCTTATTTATTCATTTAAGACGCAAAAAGTGCGTCTTAAATAAGAATTTAGAGTCTAATTAAAATTTACTTTTGAAATATGGGAGGGCTTTTTGTAGGTCTTCGTCTATTTGCAGGAAGATTGAATAATAGTATTTGTCTTCAAATAGGGATTGGGCTATATAGGCCTTCATTAGCAATTGGATTTCTGCCTTATCTTTACCTATGGAGAGGTTGGTTGAGACTCCATTCTTTTGGGCATAAGATTGCATTTCTTTAAATAGGGCTTCGCTTACATTAAAATTATTAATGAAATTTTCTCCGTTTTGGTATTGTTTAAAGTTATTCCTATGTTTGTCTATATAATCGAAACAGAATTTATATAGTAGTCCTTTTTTTAATAGTTCAGAATAGTAATCTGATTTCTTATAGTTATAGTATGGTAATTCTATATCTGGCTCTATTCCGCCTCCTCCATAAACAATTCTGCCTTTCTTTGTTTTGAATTTAAGACTGTCTGGATGTGCTATTGTGTCTTTGTCTCCCTTCGACATATTGGCGTATCTCTGAATAAAGTCGTCAAAGTATTGGTCTGGGTCTCCGCTTGTATAATGTCTTTGTATGCTCCTGCCTGATGGGGTATAGTATCTCGATACTGTTATTCTAACAGCAGAACCGTCAGGTAATACTTTCTGTTCTTGCACCAAACCTTTTCCAAATGTTCTCCTGCCTATAATCATTCCTCTATCGTTGTCTTGTATTGCTCCACTTAGAATTTCGGAAGCAGAGGCTGAGAGTTCATCTATTAAGACAATTAGCTTACCTTTCTCAAAGAGTCCTCCATCGGTTCCTATAAGATCAGATCTATCTCTTTTTCTGCCTTTGGTATATACTATTAGGTCTTTTGATTCTAAGAATTGGTCTGCTACTTTATATGCTTGGTCTAAATATCCTCCGCCATTTCCTCTTAGGTCGAATACAAGGTTTTTCATTCCTTTATTCTTAAGGCGACGTAGTGCATCGGACACTTCTTGATCGGTGGTTTGAGAAAATTGACTAAGTCTTATATAGCCTGTTTTTGTATCAAGCATTCCTGAATAGTCAACACTATAAGTTGGGATTTCATCTCTTTTTACAATAAATGGTATTAATCTCGCTACTCCTTCTCTTTTAATTCCAAGCTTTACATCCGTTCCTTTCATGCCTTTAAGAAGTCGCATTACATCTGCGTTTTCTATTTTCTTGCCTGCCCAATTGGTGTCATTTATTGTAATTATCCTGTCCCCTGCCATAATTCCTGCCTTAATGGATGGGCCTCCCTTAACTGGTTGAATTACTACTACGGTATCTGATATTATTCTAAACTGAACTCCTATACCATCAAATCCTCCCTTAAGGGATTCTTGTTCGATCTTAAATTGCTCGGCTGTTAGATAGGTTGTATGGGGGTCGAGTTGTTGAAGAAAAGTGAGTATGAAATTATCTGAGATTGAATCAATATCAACCTCATCAACATATTCACTGTCGATAAGGTCGATTATATAGGCGAATTTTTGGGCAAGTGCAGTCTTTGAGGGTGAAAGAAAGTTTGTTTGCGTTCCTTCTTTTGGCAATATAAAATAGCCTAAAACTATTCCAATTATTAAAGATACTGCTACTATTAGTGGTGTTCTTGCCCTATTATTCATTTTCAATTTTATTTCTATTGTTCTTCTTGGATATTATTGTCCATTGTCTTCTCTGGTTTCATTTGAGGGAAGAAAAGAACATCTTGAATGGAATGGGAATTTGTCATCATCATTGCTAATCTATCTATTCCGATTCCTAAACCAGATGTTGGTGGCATACCATATTCTAATGCTCTAAGGAAGTCTTCATCTAATAACATTGATTCGTCGTCTCCTCTTTTTCCAAGTTCTAATTGATCCACAAAACGTTCTCTTTGGTCAATTGGATCATTTAGCTCTGAATATGCATTACATATTTCTTTACAATTACATACAGCTTCAAAACGCTCAACTAAACCTTCTTTTGAACGGTGTTTCTTAGCTAAAGGAGACATTTCTATTGGGTAATCGTAGATGAAAGTTGGTTGAATAAGTTTATGTTCACAAGTTTCTCCAAATATTTCATCAATTAATTTTCCTTTTCCCATTGAATTATCGTTTGGAATATTAAGTTTCTTGCAAGTTTCTCTTAACCCTAATTCGTCCATTTTTGAAATATCAATTCCTGTAAAATGTTCAATTGCTTCAAACATTGTATAACGTTTCCAAGGACGTTTAAAGTCTATTATATTTTCTCCTACTTGCACTTTTGTTGTTCCATGAAGAGCTAAAGCTACCCTTTCAACCATTTCTTCAACTAAGTTCATCATCCAAAAATAATCTTTGTAGGCAACATAAAGTTCCATTTGTGTGAATTCGGGATTATGAAACCTATCCATACCTTCATTACGAAAGTCTTTTGAGAATTCGTAAACTCCATCATATCCACCAACAATTAATCTCTTTAAGAATAACTCATTTGCAATTCTAAGATATAGGGTTGTGTCTAAAGTATTATGAAAAGTTTTAAAAGGACGTGCTGCTGCTCCCCCATAAAGAGGTTGAAGAACTGGTGTTTCTACTTCTAAATAACCTTTTTCATTAAGGAAATTACGCATTGTGTTTACTAAAACAGTTCTTTTAACAAATACTTCCCTAACCTCAGGATTAACCACAAGGTCTAAGTATCTTTGGCGGTATCTTTGTTCTGGATTAGTAAAAGCATCGTATATCACTCCATCTTTTTCCTTAACAATAGGAAGTGGACGAATGGATTTTGAAAGTACAGTTAATTCCTTAACGTGAATTGAGGTCTCTCCCATTTGAGTTACAAAAACATAGCCCTTTACTCCTATAATATCTCCGATATCTAATAGTTTCTTGAACACAGTATTATACATTGTTTTATCTTCCTCAGGGCAAATCTCATCACGTTTTATATAGAGCTGAATCTTGCCTACGCTATCTTGAATAACTGCAAATGATGCTGCACCCATAATTCTGCGAGACATTATCCTACCTGCAATTGACACTTCTTGAAAAAGACTATTGTCATTTGGATATTTTTCTAAAATCTCTTTCGATTGTGCATTAATCTCATAAAGTGGAGCTGGATATGGATCTATCCCTAATTGACGCATCTGCTCTGCTGCCTGACGACGTAGTGTTTCCTGTTCGCTAAGTTCTGTACTCATAGTATATTCAAATTATAAAAACAAAATGCAAATTTACGTGTTTTATTAATTGATATCTAATTTTTCAACCAAATTCTACAACTAAAAGGGTTCTTAGATATATAAAAAGAAAAAGGACAGCATAAAGCCATCCTTTTCAAAACAATTATAATTAACCTTTGTTGCGGGGATAGGGATCGAACCTATGACCTTCGGGTTATGAGCCCGACGAGCTACCACT
>JALNVJ010000168.1 GCA_023227645.1 Bacteroidales bacterium
ATTCTTCAAACGCTTGTCTTAAGTCATCATCATTGATAGCGTAACTTAAGTTTGAAACAAAAATGTTCATATAAAATAAATTAAATAATAAAATGAGGGGAAAATCTTTTTTTTTAGAACGAATAAATTAACTTCAATAATTAAATAGCAGAGAATAAAAACGTTTTAAAAGATTTTTCATCTCAAAAACATTGCAAAGATACACCAATATCTATAACTAGCAAGTTTTTAATTATTTTTATTTCATTTTTATTTAAGAAATATTTGTTCATGCCTTTGTAGGACTGTGATTTGGTGAAATAAAAAAAGCTGAAACAAATAATTGTTTCAGCTTTTTTGGAGTGGCATCGACTGGATTTGAACCAGTGACACAAGGATTTTCAGTCCTCTGCTCTACCAACTGAGCTACGACGCCATTCTTAAAGAGGTTGCAAAAGTATAACAATTTTTATTATCTCACAAATTTTACGCTTATTTTTAAATAATAAATTATAGTTCCCATTGTTAACTAAATAATTTTAATGAAGTTGTATTTTGCTAAGAAGAGAATAAATATAAAAAGAGGGAGTCTAATATTCTTAGCTCCCTCTCTATTTTATGTTTAAAGAAAAATGTTTACATATATAATATAGTCTTACACGTATTTTCTTGCTTCAATTTCTCCATTAATTAACATTAGAGCATTTTGAGCCAAAGCACCCATTTCATCTTCTCCTGGATATGCATGAACAGGAGCAATAGATTTTACTCTATCAGTAATTAATTCAACAAAGGCTTTGCTATAAGCAATTCCTCCGGTTAGGAATATTGCGTCAACCTTACCTTTAAGAACTGTTGCCATAGCTCCAATTTCTTTTGATACTTGATATGCCATAGCTTCTTCAATAAACTGAAATTCCTTATCACCTTCTTTTGCCTTACACTCAACTTGATAAGCATCATTTGTTCCAAGATAAGCAACATAACCACCATTGCCAACAACCATTTTCTTGATTTCTTGTTCAGAATATTTACCGCTAAAGCAAATCTTAATAATTTCATTAACAGGTAGTGTTCCTGATCTCTCTGGTGAAAAAGGACCATCTCCATCAAGAGCTTGGTTAACATCAATAACTTTTCCTTTATGGTGAGCAGCAACACTAATCCCTCCACCCAAATGAACTCCAATTAGATTTAGTTCCTCATATGATTTATTAACTTCTTTTGCATACCTACGAGCAATTGCCTTTTGGTTCAGAGCATGAAAAACTGATTTACGAGGCATAAGAGGATGACCACTTATTCTTGCATAATCACAGAATTCATCCACAACAACTGGATCTGCAATAACAGCTTTTGCGCCAGGAATACTATTTGCAATATCATAAGCAATTATCCCACCAAGATTAGAAGCATGTTGTCCTTCTCTACCTACTCGAAGATCTTCTAACATTTCTTTATTAATTTCAAGAACTCCTGAGGCAACAGGTTTAACCAATCCTCCTCTACCAATAATAACTTTAAATTCATGAAGATTGAATTCAGCCATATTAATTTCTTTTAGAATTATTTCTTTTCTGAATTCATATTGGTCAGCTATTTTTTCAAAAGGTGCCAATTCTTCTGAAGAATGTTTGATGTTTTTTAGGAACAGCTGTTCGCTTCCATTATACACTGCAATCTTCGTGGATGTAGATCCGGGATTAATAGCAAGGATTAGGTTTGTTTTTTCCATTATATTAATTTAGTTTTATATTGAATAATCAAATAATTAAGCAACAAAATTACAGCCATTTTTGAAATTACACAAATTTCTATCCCTTTATGTCAATAATTTGTATTATGTTTGCACTTCATTATATTAAAAACATAGTAATATGGCATTAGAAGTTACAGATACAACCTTTGAAAGTGTTGTAAAACAATCAGACAAACTAGTTGTTTTAGATTTTTGGGCACAATGGTGCGGGCCTTGTCGTCAGATAACTCCTATTATTGAAGAGTTATCAGTTGAATATGATGGAAGAGTTGTTGTTGGAAAAGTAAATGTTGATGAATCAAACGACATTACTTCTCAATTTTCAATACGCAATATTCCAACTGTAATATTCCTTAAGAATGGTGAAGTGGTTGACAAATTAGTTGGAGCTCAATCAAAATCTAAGTTCGTGGATATTATAGAAAAACATCTATAACATTAATATGTCCGATAAAATAGAAAATATAATCGGATATAATTCAATTGAGTTTGTAACCAATCAAATTGTTGAAGGATTTATAACAGGATTACACAAGAGTCCTTTTCATGGATTTTCGGTTGAATTTGCAGAACATAGACTCTATAATTCTGGAGAATCAATTAAAAACATAGATTGGAAACTTTTCGGAAGAACAGATAAGTTTTTTGTAAAAAAATATGAAGAGGAAACAAATCTTCGATGCGTATTAGTCTTAGATCATTCCTCTTCAATGTTTTTCCCAATACAAAAAGAGAGTTCTTTTTCTAATCCCAATAAAATTACCTTTGCTGCGTATGCGAGTGGAGTCATAATTCAAATGCTTTCACGTCAGAGAGATGCCTTTGGGTTAAGTCTTGTTTCCGAAAAGATTGATCTAATAACCGATATAAGGTCAAACTTTGGACATAAGAAATATGTCTTCAATCTCCTAGAAGACCTAATTAGGCAAAAAGACAAAGAAATAAAGGTTCAAACCAATATTTCGCCAATTCTTCATCAATTAGCAGAACAAATTCATCGTCGATCATTAGTAATAATTTTCACCGATCTTTTATCATCTCAGGAAGACGAAAAAGAGATAATATCTTCATTGCAACACCTAAAACATTGTAAGCATGAGGTGATTCTTTTCCATGTAAATGACAAGAATAAAGAAATTGATTTTGACTATAAGAACCATCCTTACCGCCTTATAGACATTGAAACTTCAGAAGAAATAAAGTTAAATCCTCAAGATCTTAGAGAGGTTTACCAAAAAGCAATACTCAATAAAATTAAGACCATAAAAGATTCTTGTGAGAATATAAGAATTGATTTTGTTGATGCAAATATAAATGAAGGACTTGATAAAATTCTCCTCCCTTATATCATAAAAAGAACAAAAATGAATTAATTTTCATTGGAAATGCGTAAAGTATCACAAATTATTAATATTTTTGCATATTATAATGTCTAGTATTTAGATAGAGAAAATAAATAAGGAATAATTTTAATTACACAATAATTATGAGAAAAACGGTATTAAGTACTTTATTAATAGGTCTTTTAATATTTACTGCATCATCATGCGGTAGTTTAAAAGATATGCAAAAGAACCATGACAAAGTGCGTTATCAGGTTTCTCCAAACCCATTAGAGGCTCACGGAGACAAGGTTGTGGTTACAATCAATGGAAATATTCCAGAAGGTTATTTCAGAAAAGATGCAGTTGTTTACATGCAACCAGTACTAACTTGGGAAACAGGAGAAGTAATTCTTTCTCAAATGAACCTTAAAGGAAGCAAGGTTGAAGGAAATGGCAAGTCTATTGACAAAAAAACAGGAGGACGCTTTGTTTATAAAGATACTGTACAATATAGACAAGGAATGGAGAATGCACAGCTAACCCTTAACCCTATTGCCTACAAAGCAAAAACAGTTAATGAAGCAGATGCAACACAATCTGAAGC
>JALNVJ010000169.1 GCA_023227645.1 Bacteroidales bacterium
CTTTCCTTTTCGCTAAGAGTGTTTGTAACTCCCTTAAGAATTTTTCCTGTAACATCTTCCATATAAACTAAAAGAGTTATCGATAAACCCTCGCATGGCAACTCTTCTTGTTTATTATATGCCCAAAATCCATTGGTTAAATAATCTCTTTCCACAGTACTCTGACGTACAATATGACTATAGCCACAGTGATGATTGGTTAGAAGAAGACCTTCGTTTGAAACAAATTCTCCAGTACAACCTCCTCCAAACAACATCACAGCATCTTTTAAAGAGGAGTTGTTTACATCATAAATATCTTGAGCAGAAATTTTCATTCCTTTTTTTTGCATATCCGCTTCTCTCTTTTTCAGCAAGAGAGGTAACCACATTCCTTCATCAGCCCTTGAAATCAATGGCAAAAATAAAGAGAATGCAATAACTACAATCAGTAATTTTTTAAACATAGCATTTATATATTTAGTTAATATTCAATTATACAATCTATTATATTAATAGCAAAACTATTAATCTGCAAATTTACAAATAATCTGTCAAAAAAAATATTATTTTAATAACTGTCATTTTAATTTATTCCAGATCTTGGATTTTTAATGCTCTTTTTGAGCTCGCTTATATGCCCATCTAACGTATGCTGAGATGATCATCTTGCAACTTCATTACTTTGATTTATCTTTTTTATATCCTAATTTGCTTGTATAGACTGCTTCTTTTGTAACTTTGCAACGTGAAAGACTTACTTAAAATCTATTCCGAGAACTCTAAATACAAGGAGATTCTTCGTAAAATTACTAAACGTCACTCTTTGCTAAATATAAAATCTTTAGCAGGGAGTAGTATGAGTTTTTGTGTTGGTAGCTCAATTGATCAATCCAAAGAATTTTCTCATCTAATCATAGTGCCAGACAAAGAAAGAGCAGCTTATTTCTGTAATGATATTGAACAAATTTTTGGTCAGCAAGACCTAGACTATTCAAAGAAAAATGTGCTCTTCTATCCCTCATCATATAAACTTCCTTATCAAATTGAAGAAACCGATAATGCAAATATACTTCTTAGAGCTGAGGCATTAAATAGGTTGGATAATAATGCTCACACAGTTATTATTACATATCCTGAGGCATTGCTTGAGAAAGTTATTTCAAAACAAATCCTTAGGAAAAACACTTTAAAAATTAGAACCAAGGAAGCTCTTTCGGTTGATTTTATTATTGATATTATGGACGAGTATTGCTTTGATAGGGTTGACTTTGTGGTTGAGCCGGGACAATATGCTGTTCGTGGAGGTATTATTGATGTGTTTTCCTTTGCCGATGAGTATCCTTATCGTGTGGAATTCTTTGGAGATGATGTTGAAAGTTTAAGAACATTTGATGTTGTTTCACAGCTAACAATTGAAGAAAAGGATTCCTTGGTTATCGTACCAAATATTCAAAACGAAACTATAAGTCAAGAGAAAAGAGTTTCACTTATTGATTATTTTGGAGACAATACAATCGTTTGGGTTGAAAACCTATCACTTTGTTTAGATAAATTGGATAAGGAATATGAATTTGCTGAAAGGACATATTTAGAACTTGAAAACAAGAACCTACATTTAGAACCTCAAGAGCTATATATATCATCTAAAGAGTTTTCAAAAAGCATCTTAGAACACAGTATTGTTGAGCTGGGTTCAAATCCAATGCTTTCAAAAGAAGATTCAATTGTTTTTAACACCTCACCACAACCTTCTTTCAACAAAAACTTCAACCTCCTTATTGACTCCTTAAAAACACAGGCAGAAAATTCTTTCACCAATTTCTTCTGTGTTGAAAACCCAAAGCAAAAAGATAGGATAGAAAAGATTATTAAGGAATTTGGTTCTGATTTTCCACACTTTAACATTAGCTATAAGATAAACTCTATAAGCTCAGGTTTTATTGATAACGATTTAAAAATTGCTGTTTTCACCGACCATGAACTTTTTGAAAGACATCATAAATACAAAGTTAGGGATCAAAAGCAAAATAAGGAAGCCCTAACTCTCAAAGACCTTATGCAACTAAAACCAGGCGACTATATAACTCATATAGATTATGGAGTTGGGAAATTTGCTGGCCTTGAGAAATTGGAGAATAATGGTAAACAACAAGAGACAATTCGTTTGGTTTATAAGGATAATGATATCTTATATGTAAGTATTCATGCACTTCACAAAATCTCTCGCTATTCAGGTAAGGAAGGGTCAAGTCCTTCTCTTCATAGGCTTGGTTCCAACACTTGGAACAACCTAAAAAACAAAACCAAACAAAGAGTTAAGGATATTGCTAAAGACCTAATTGCTCTCTATGCTAAGAGAAAAGCATCGCTTGGCTTTGCTTATTCTGGAGATTCTTACTTACAAGATGAGCTTGAAGCCTCTTTTATCTATGAAGACACACCCGACCAAGACAAGACAACAAAAGATATTAAGCACGATATGGAAAGCAAGATTCCTATGGATAGACTGGTTTGTGGGGATGTTGGGTTTGGGAAAACAGAGCTTGCAATTAGGGCAGCATTTAAAGCAGTTGCAGATAGTAAGCAAGTTGCAGTATTAGTTCCAACAACAATATTGGCTTATCAACATTTCAAAACATTTTCCGAAAGATTGGAAAATATGCCTTGTAGGGTTGATTATATTAATCGTTTTCGCACAACCAAGGAAAAGAATCAAATTATTGCTGACCTAAAGTCGGGGAAAATAGATATCCTTATTGGCACTCATAAACTCCTAAGTAAAGAGATCGAATTTAAAGATCTGGGTTTATTTATTATTGATGAGGAACATAAGTTTGGAGTTGCAATGAAAGAAAAACTAAAGAACTTAAAAATAAATATTGACTCCCTTACCCTAACGGCAACACCAATACCTCGTACCCTACAATTCTCACTTATGGGAGCAAGAGACCTTTCAATAATTAATACTCCTCCACCCAATCGTCAGCCAGTCCAAACCCAAGTATGTGCTTTCGAGGAAGAGATAATTAGAGATGCAATTCTATTTGAAGTTTCAAGAGGAGGGCAAGTTTATTTTGTTCATAATAGAGTACAAAACATTGAAGAAATTGCAGGATTAATAAAAAGACTTGTTCCCGACGCCAAAGTATTGATTGGTCACGGACAAATGAAAGGCGAGAAACTTGAAGAGGTTATGTACAGCTTTATTGAAGGTGATTTCGATGTCTTAGTCTCAACCACAATTGTTGAAAATGGATTAGATATTCCAAATGCCAACACAATATTAATTAATGATGCACAAAACTATGGACTATCCGACCTCCACCAACTAAGAGGCAGAGTGGGAAGAAGCAATAAGAAAGCCTATTGTTATCTATTAACTCCATCATTATCGATTCTTACTGATGAAGCAAGAAAAAGGCTACAAGCAATTGAAGAGTTCTCCAATATTGGATCTGGATTTAGCATTGCAATGAGAGACTTAGATATTAGAGGAGCAGGAAATATTCTTGGAGCAGAGCAATCGGGCTTTATTTCAGAAATAGGTTTCGATATGTATCATAAGATATTAAATGAAGCAATTGAAGAATTGAAACAAACCGACTTTAAAGAACTTTACCAAGAACAAGAA
>JALNVJ010000170.1 GCA_023227645.1 Bacteroidales bacterium
ATGCATTTCTTGTTAGGCGATGTTCCCAAAATCTATCGGATGGCTCACCCTTTGCATCTGAGTGAAGAAGTTGATATTCTATTAAATTGTTTTGAGGTGCATAGAATACAAACCCTTTATTTACTTCTCCAAATGGTGTTTTCTTGTATTTCCAAATTTGATATGGCATATATGTTATACCATCTGCAGGATAATCAACAGCTTCATTGTTTCCTACTTGGTCGGCAACGGATCTTACTCGAGTGCCTGAGGTTGATTTAAACTTCTCATCAATTAAAATATCTGGTTTACCGTATTGAAGATATACTCTTCCCATTTCGGTTTGGTAGCCTTTCTTAATCGGTGTTGAGTATTTCTCATTTACATAATCAACTTGTTCCTTATAATACTGCCATTCTCCATTTGGATTTTCAGGATTAATTCCTCTAAAGAAAACATATAAGAAATACTTTTTCTCTTCAAATTTTGACTTAATTACATAATTTCTTATATGAGACTTTTGTGCCTCGCTAGCAATAGCAGTTAAAGAGTATAAGTAATCATCAATGTCTGTTTCTGTAATAGTATTGACAAAGGCATCTTGAGGCATTGCGGTTATTGCTTTTTCATCTATTTTTGAATATCTAAAGAACCCTGTTTTACTATATGCATAAAGTATATTCTTGCCATTTCTTGCCTCAACTACTAAAAAATACCCTCCTTGAGGTAGGGTTTCAATATCCAAACTTCCCATCTCTATTGATACTTCCTTAGCTTTTTCTCTCCTTATTTTTTGTATCTCTTGATATTTCTTTCCTGTTTTAATATCTTCCAGAACAACAGAAATAACATAATAGTTATCTAATCCAAATTCCTTATCTGCATTATATATTTCTGCATAATATGATATTTGGTTCTTGGTTTCCGGAACTGCATCAAAAAGATATGGGGTTATATCATAGCCATTCTTAGACCTTGCATTTTGAATCTTAGTCTTTTCATAAGAATCAATTATCTGAACTCCTGAAACAGCTATTTGATTCTTTGGATAAGAAATTTCAAATTTATCTTCAATTTTAAGGGCTGGGTTGGTATCGTTTCTATCCTTTATCTCAAAAAATATATTATAGGCTCCATTTTCAAGCTCAACTCTTTGAACATCTAAGATAGAGGCATTAGATTCTCCTTTTAAAACCCTTAAATTTCTTTTCTCAACATATTTTACTATAGAGTCTTGTTTGATAATAATGGTAAGCTCAACAAGTCCTTTTTCTTTAGAATCTTTATCTTTCACATAGGAAAGACTATTTCCATCAATTGAAGTGTTGACTTCAACATAAGGCACTTTGGTTGGAACATTATAAGTTGTGAAAGAATAAAGTGCATTAATGCCTTGAGAGAAAGATATTAATGGCAATAATGCAATTAATAATAAAAAATATAAACGTTTCATAAGGTCCTCTTTTTCTGTTTAAAAATCAATATTACATATAGTGAACGCTTGCAAAGTTACATTAATTATAAATTCATTCAAATAAAAAACGCCCAAACTTTGCAGTTTGGGCGTTTTAATATGAAAAAGATTGAATTTATTCTTGTTCGTTCTTTATCATTTCCTCTTTTAAATTAGCTAAAGCATCAATATCACCAAGAGTAGTTTTCTCTAAGTTTTCATTAAGTTTCTTCATAGTTTTTTCTTCTGAAGAAGACTTCCTATCTTCTTTTGGTTCATCAGCCTGCCATATTTTAGAATGAGAAACAACTATTTTCTTGTTATCTTTAGAAAATTCAATAACCTTGAAATCTAATTGCTCATCAATATTAGCACTTGATTTATCTTCTTTTGCTAGTTGTGATTTAGGGCAGAAAGCTTCAACTCCGTAAGGAAGAGAAACTGTTGCACCACCTTTATCACTTGTATTCATAATTGTTCCTTTATGAATAGAATTTATTGTGAAGATAGTTTCAAAAACATCCCATGGATTTTCTTCAAGTTGTTTATGTCCTAAGCTCAAACGGCGGCTATCAACATCAACTTCAAGAACAACTACTTGGATTTTTTCTCCTACCTTAGTAAATTCTGCTGGGTGTTTAATTTTCTTGCTCCAAGAAAGATCAGAAATATGGATTAAACCATCAACTCCTTCTTCAAGCTCAACAAATATACCAAAGTTTGTGAAATTTCTAACAACAGCTTCGTGTTTGCTTGCAACAGGGTATTTGTTAACGATGTCATTCCAAGGATCTGGAATAAGTTGTTTGATACCTAATGACATTTTTCTTTCATCACGGTCAAGAGTTAGAATAACTGCTTCTAATTCATCACCAATTTTTAAGAAATCATGAGCTGTTCTTAGATGTTGGCTCCATGACATTTCAGTAACGTGGATAAGACCTTCAACACCAGGAACTATTTCAACAAAAGCACCGTAGTCTGCAATAACAACAACTTTTCCCTTAACCTTATCACCAACTTTCAATTCCTCACTCAATGCATCCCATGGATGTGGAGTAAGTTGTTTAAGTCCTAATGCAATACGTTTTTTAGATTCGTCGAAGTCTAAGATTACAACATTTATCTTTTGATCTAATTCAACAATTTCTTCTGGGTGATTGATTCTTCCCCATGAAAGATCAGTGATATGAATAAGTCCATCAACACCACCAAGGTCAATAAATACACCGTAAGAAGTAATATTCTTAACAATACCTTCAAGAACTTGACCCTTTTCTAAGCTTGCAATAATTTCAGCCTTTTGAGATTCAATTTCATCTTCAATAAGTGCTTTATGAGAAACTACAACGTTTTTATATTCGTGGTTAATCTTAACAACCTTGAATTCCATAACCTTATCAACATAAATATCGTAGTCACGGATAGGTTTAACATCAATTTGACTTCCTGGAAGGAAAGCTTCAATTCCGTAGATATCAACAATTAAACCACCTTTAGTTCTGCTCTTAACATAACCATTAATAATTTCTTGAGTATCAAACGCATTATTAACTCTATCCCAAGATCTTAAAATTAATGCTTTTTTGTGTGAAAGAATAAGTTGACCACCAGCATCTTCTTGGCTCTCAACATAAACTTCAATTTTATCACCAACCTTAAAGTCTGGATTATATCTTATTTCAGAAATAGGGATAATACCATCTGACTTAAAGCCAATGTTAATAACAACTTCACGATTGTTTTTTGCAACAATTACACCCTCAACAACTTGTTGTTCTGCTAACTGACTAAACGTGTTTTCGTAAGCCTCAGTTAATTTTTCCTGATCGTCCTTACTATAAACATTTTTTTTCTTACCAATAGAAGACCAATCAAAATCTTGTAAAGGATTAATGTCTTTTAAATCTCTCATTATAAAAGTGATTTATTAATGTGATTCCTTACTAAATCGGGTTAAACAATAAACTTATTCTTTTTAAAAAAAATAATGGATGAGTAAGCAAGCCCTTTTTCAAAAAGAGGATGCAAAGGTATAATTATTTATCTATATTTGCAAATAATATTAAAGAAAATGAGCCATTTACCCTCAATCATTGTCGATTTAGCAATAATCTTAATTTGTGCCTCGGTATTTGGTTTAATTTGCAGAATTCTTAAGCA
>JALNVJ010000171.1 GCA_023227645.1 Bacteroidales bacterium
TAAAATTTGTAAACGAACAAGGAAAAATTCTTCCTAGAAGAATTACAGGAACTTCAAATAAGTATCAAAAGAAAGTATCACAAGCAGTTAAACGTGCTCGTCATTTATCTTTGATGCCTTATGTAGCTGACTTATTAAAATAAAAGGAGGATTACGATGGAAATTATATTAAAACAAGATATGAGTAACCTCGGTTACAAAGATGAGATAGTAAGTGTAAAGGACGGTTATGCAAATAATTATCTAATACCTCAAGGCTATGCTATGGCTGCAACATCTTCAAACAAGAAGATTATTGCAGAAAATCTAAAACAAAGAGCATTTAAAGAAGATAAAATCCGTAAAGACGCAGAAAATCTTATGACAAAATATTCAAAAATTGAAGGTCTAAAGATAGGAGCGAAAGCAGGAGAAAATGGAAAAATCTTTGGTTCTGTTAATGCAATTCAAATTGCTGATGCTATCAAAACTCAATTTGAAATTGAAGTTGATAGAAAAAGAATTGAATTAGCTGATTCAGTTAAAACATTAGGAACATATAAAGCTGTTATTTCAGTTTATAAAGAACTAAAAGCAGAAATAAATTTTGAAGTTATTGCTGAATAAGACAATAAATCAAAAATAAATTAAAGACCTTTGATGAAAACTCAAAGGTCTTTTTTTTGTTTAATAATTATAAGTAGAAGAAAAAAGAATTAATTTTGCAAAAAACAAATATGATTTCAAAAGCAGAGATAAAAACAATTGCATCCTATAAAATCTCAAAGTATCGTGATCAAGACAATATCTTTGTTGTGGAAGGAGTGAAAATGGTTGATGAATTAATAAGAAGCAATCAAGAAATTGAGATAATTTGTGCAACGAAAGAATATAAGCACCTAAACACAATAAAAGCAAAACAAGTTTTAGAAATAAAAGAAGACGACCTTAAAAAAATATCTTCCCTCTCATCTCCCAACCAAGTACTTGCCATTGTAAAAAGAAAACAAGAAAAGGAGGTAGAGTTAAAATCAAAACTAGTATTAGTCTTAGACCAAATAAAAGATCCAGGCAATTTAGGAACAATAATAAGACTTGCCGACTGGTTTGGAATAGAAGATATAATTTGTTCCCTAAACACCGTTGACCAATATAATCCCAAAACAGTACAATCAACAATGGGATCAATATTTAGAGTAAACACCATCTATAAAGACCTATCCCAATACCTTTGCTCAGTTCCAAAATCTTATCCAATCTATGGCACAATAATAGAAGGCGGAAAAGATATTTACCAACAAGACCTATCAAAAGAAGCAATAATAATAATAGGAAGCGAATCCCACGGCATAAGCCCAGAGATAAGACCGTTTATCACACACCCAATAACAATACCATCATTTTCCAGAGATAAGAGAGCAGAAAGCCTAAACGCATCCATAGCAACATCAATAATAGTTTCTGAATTTAAAAGGAGATAAACCAAACCTAAAAATAAATATTACCTATTTCAAAGACTATATTTACTTCAAAACAAGTCCCACCCAAACCCAAACAAATTTAATATTGAGCAAAATAAGCAATTTGAAATATAAAAACAATTAGCAATTAGCAATCGTCCTCAATAATTTCAATATCATTTGTTCCAGTTAGAACTTTTAAAGCCTCAATAAATTTTGCCCTATCCTGAAAATATAATTCTTCCAGTCCATCATAAAGCAAATTCAAAGTCTCACGAACCTTCTCCTCAGCAATACCACTCGAAATTGCAATCTCAGCAATAAGCTGATCATGAGTAATAACATCCCCAGAAGTATTTCTCCCCTTCATTTTATTCTCTATCTGTAAAGAAAGGAGTTTCTCTAATTTGTCCTTGTCATTCATAACTATAGTGTTTTGTATTATAAATTTCACATAATCACTATTCTTGCAAAAGCAAGCCATAAATCAATAAATATAATATTGATAAGATTATCTATTCTTATAAACGCAGAAAAAATCGATTTCTTATAATTCCCACAAATCGTTTTCCATTTTTCTTCAAACAATTAACCCTTGTTCTAAATTCATAAAAACAGAACCTAAAACAAAAAAAAGGAACTAACAAATATTGTAGTTCCCTTTTTTTTGGGATAGTTTACAGTAAGGTAAGAAGCAAAACCAAGAATAATAGAATCAAAAGCCGAAATAAATTCTATCAACTTAAAGCAAATCTTCATTATGCAAAGGCAAGAAAGAATAAAAGACTTAGTAGAACAAATGAAACACACTCCCCGTTGGTATAATGCATTAAAGCAAAAAGCAAAAGACAATAAAATAAGTGTAGAACAACAACTACAAGGAGATGCAAATTGGATGTTGGAATAAGAAAACTAAGATTATCTCAAATTCACTAAAAAGAGATTAAAGAACTTGATTTATTACGCAAAGTGCGTTACGCATAATGCGTAATTGAAAATTAATTTATATCTTTGCAGTGATTAATTATATTTGTTATGAACAAGCCTTTAAGTCCTTTTTTAATAAGTGGTTATATCTCTAAAGAGTATTTCTGTGATAGAGATTCGGAGTTTGAGATATTGAAAGAAAATACTCGTAATGGTGTAAATACAACTCTAATTTCTCCAAGAAGATTGGGAAAAACAGGGTTGATTTTTCATTTTTTTGACTCTTTAAAACAAGAAAAAGATGTTGAAACTATATACATAGATATATATTCTTCATTAAATATAGATGACTTTATTAGGTTATTAGCTGAGGCTATTTTGGAGAAATTTCCAGAGAAAACCTCTTTTGGTAAAAAATTCCTAACCCTTATTAAAGGCTTTCGTCCTCGCTTTACTTTTGATAGCATTAGTGGAGCACCTCAAATTGAATTTAATTTTCAGTCACAAAATGACAAGGAATTTACTCTTAAACAATTACTACTATTCCTTGAAAAACAAGAAACAAAGATAATAATTGCTATTGATGAGTTTCAACAGATAGTAAACTATCCAGAGAAAAATATAGAAGCAATCTTAAGAACATATATTCAACAACTAAAAAATATTTGTTTTATTTATAGTGGCTCTCAAGCACATATCTTATCAGAGATATTCCTAAACTCAAAACGTCCATTCTTTTCAAGCACTCAGTTTATTAATCTTGATAAAATTGAAAGAAATAAATACAAGGAATTTATTCAATTTCATTTTTCTCAGGGTGATAGAGTTATATCAGAAGAATGTATTGATTATATTTTGGACTGGACAAAGGGATATACTTTCTATACTCAAAGCCTATGCAATAAAGTGTATAGACATAAAAAAATAGATTTAGATAAGATTAAACTTGAATGTATTGGGTTAGTTAAAGAAAAAGAACCTTCTTTTTTTCAATATCGTAATTTCCTAACTCCTAACCAATGGAAGTTTCTTATTGCACTTGCAAAAGAAGAGGAGGTTGTGCAAATATATTCAAATGATTTTCTAAATAAATATAATCTTGGAAACCCTTCAAGTGCAAAGAGAATTGTTAATTCCTTACTTGAAAGGGAGATGATTTTAGAAAGAAATAACAAGGAAGGTAGTTTATATA
>JALNVJ010000172.1 GCA_023227645.1 Bacteroidales bacterium
ATATTATTATCTACAGTAAGATGAACTTTGAAAGAATGAGGTATAAAATGCCAAGCTAAGCGAGAGTCCAGTATAAGTCCCCTATCCTCTTTTCCGTAATTAGTAACCATCTCATCGCATTGCTCATCTATTTCGGGATGAGTTTCCATAAATTTATTAAACTCCAAAGCATCCATCCCGTATTTTGTTGCCAATTCTCGTTGAATTACTCCAATTGAAATTACTTCAAAGCCCAATTCTTCTTTCAATTGTTTACTTAATACGCTTTTCCCACTTCCTAAATCTCCAGAGATTGAAATTTTTATATTATTCATCTTTTATTTTATTTGTTTTTGCAAATTTACTATTTATGTTTGATTGTGCAAGCCTGTTTATATTTTCTCCTAAAATAAAGACAGCTCAAAATATTGGTATGCAAATACCCAAACTATTAATATTAAATATGTAATAATATAATACTGCCATTTCGAGGATTTATGATGGATTAAATACATTGCAACTATAATTCCGAAGACTCCTCCTACTAATTCTAATAAATGAAGTATGTTTTCTGGTACTCTTCTTTTATTATTCTTGGCTTGAAATTTATCCATAGAAAATACTAGAACTGAAATAACATTTATTATTATTAGATAGGCAGGTAGATAGTTTAGGATATTGGTCATAATTTTTGATTTATTGGTTTACTGATTTTGGTTTGATTTTATTTATTGCCACATAAATTAATATTACTATATTCATTATCAAAGCATATAGAACAGCTGGAATAGCAATTTCAGAATTATTTAATATAATAGGGCTTGCTGCAATCAACATTGCTTGAGCTACATTTTTTATGCCTACTCCTATTATTATGGTTTGCCTCTGTGGTTTTTTTATTTTTAATGCTAAGGAAATCAAATAACTTATTAGCATAACGCCTATAACAAGAACTAAGACAGCAATTGATAATGTGCTAAAGGTTTCAATAATCACTTTCCTATTTTCTATAAAGAAGACTGTAATTAATAATAGCAATAAGTAGATTGGGAGTTTCTTTGTCCAGAATGATATTTTCTTAACAAATTCTTCCTTATATCTATTAAGTATCATACCAATAACAATTGGTACTAATAAGAATATTACATTTTGAATTAGTAATTTGAAGAATGGAAGATTGAAACTAAGAGAATCTCCTATTGAAAAATAAATATATGTTGATACTATAATGGGTATAGTGAAGATTGATAATAAGCTCGAAAGGGAAGTTAGCAAGACAGAAAGAGCTACGTCTGCTTTAATTAGATAAGAGAAAGCATTAGATGATGCTCCCCCTGGGCATGAGGCTATTAAGATTATTCCTATCTTAAATTCATCGGGAATATTAAAAAAACCTAATAAGAACCAAGCTATTAATGGATGCAACACTAATTGAGCTAAGGTTCCAATAATAATGGATTTAGGTTGCTTTAATATTAGTTTAAAATTAGAAAGTTTTAATTCCAACCCTATGCAAAACATAAGAAATATAAGGATTGGTATAACTATAAATATTGAGTTCATATTCTAATAATTATTGTGTGATTAAATATCAAATTTGATAAATCCACCGTAATTTTCTTTAAAAATCTTATTTGGTCCATAATAATCATATCTACAAGCAGCTCCAAAGCTAATACTATTTATCTTTAGACCTAAGCGGAAGAAAGCAAAGCTCCTATCATGTTTATTGTTTACAATATTTTGATTATACATTGCTTGCGCCTTAGTATATAACCTTAATTTCTCTGTTAGCTTGGGTGTAAATTCAATAAAACTCATCGTTTCAATATTCCTATCCCCATTTGGCAAAAATTGAAAAGAAGGCAATAATAGAATCATTATGGTTGGATTCAAATATACAAACCCCATGGATATATTTGGTATAAAACCTCTTTTATAATGGTATTGAATACCTGCACCTATATTAATGTTTTTATGAAACTGATAGGCTAGAGTATTATTCATTACAATTTCATTTTCAGCTTGAGTATTCTTATAATCTACTGTTGCACTAGTACTATTTGAGAAATTGATTTTCTTATATATATTTCTTTTCACTCCCATATGAAATAATGTCCTATTATTACCTAAATATATCTCAATAGGTATTGGTGGATTAACAGTTTGCGAATAAACGCTAAGAACAAAGATGTTCAGTAGAATAAAATTTAGTATTATCCTTTTCATAATTTATGGTATTATGATATTTTACTTGGTAATTACGTAATCTATGATTGACAATATTACAAATAAAACATTTAATAAGCCCGTTTTCATTAGCATTAAATTGTATTTTTCACCTTTTGTTTTTAATAATTGGAAGAAGAGGATTAGTCCAAAAAGAAATACAAGACTAGAAAAAGAAAAAGAATCGACTAAAAGTGTAAAAACTAGGGTTAGAATTATAAAAAACAAGTATTCCACCTCCCCTGCTCTCTTTCCAAAACGAACAACGAAGGTTTTCTTATTATGTAATATATCAGACTCTCTATCTCTAATATTATTTACTATCAAAACGCAAGTTGATATTGCTCCTGTAACAAAACCTAAAAACATAGATTCTTTGGAGAATTCGCCTATTTGTAGGGCTGTTGTTCCTAATGTTGCAATTGGTCCAAAAAATAGGAAACAAAATATATCAGCAACACCAAGATAGCTTAAGGATTTTTTGGTTGCGGTATAGAGCCAAGCAAAGAGGATTGAGAATAGACCTATTAAAAGGATAATTATGCCTCCATTAATTACTAAGTATAGTCCAAGCAATAAGGCTAATGATAAGTCAATTACTATTGCAATTTTCATTTGCTTTAAACTTACCTCACCCTCAGCAAGTGCTCTTTTAAATCCTACTCGTCCTTTTTCATCTAATCCTTTCTTGAAATCGTAGTAATCATTAACGAAATTGGAAAGTATTTGAATGGAAAGAGCAGCAAGAAGAGTTGCAATAGCAATTGCCCAATTAATTTCACCAATCTTTGCTGCAACAATAATACCAATTGCAACTGGAGAAAAAGCAGCAAACAAAGTATGAGGCCTTGTTATCCTTATCCATATTAGTATAGAACTCATCGTTTTATTGCTTTGTATATGGTTGCTATTCCAAATGAAACTTCTTTGTATTCAGCATTTACGAAACCTGCTCTATTTAATTTTTCAATAAATTTCTCTCCATAGACAAATTCATTAATTGTATTAGGGAGATATGTATATGCATAAAGGTGTTTGGAAAACATACGACCAATTAAAGGAAGCAAATTATTGAGATATAGATTGTAGAAAAAAGAAATTATGGAATACTTAGGTTTTGAAAACTCCAAAACAATAAACTCTCCATCTGGTTTCAAAACCCTATATATTTCTTTAAGTCCTTTTAGCAAATCACTAAAATTCCTAACTCCAAAAGCAACAACAACTGCATCAAAACTATTATCCTCAAAGCTAAGATTAAGGCAATTCTCTTGCTTAAGAGTTATTATTTCACTAAGGTTTAACCTATTA
>JALNVJ010000173.1 GCA_023227645.1 Bacteroidales bacterium
ACGAACTCACAAAATGCTACTTCTAAAGGGTGGTATGTATTAGATAGAGACTATCAAAATATGCCTCCAACCACTGGAACATTTGATTGTAGTTTAATAGGGATAGAAGATATTGATGTTGATATTGTAGAGGCTAAGGTTTATCCTAATCCTGCAATTGATAAATTAAATATTGAATCTAAGGAAATGATTCAGAGGCTTGAAGTATATGATGCTTTAGGGAGAAAGGTCTTTTCCAAAATCCCTAACCAAAATAATTTCTCCTTTGATATTTCCAACCTTGAAAGAGGAATATATATTCTTAAACTACAAACTAAAAAGGGTATTGGAAGTTATAAGATAGTAAAGCAATAAGTATTATCTTGCAGTCTCAATAATTCCTGTTTGATGATTAAGCTCACTTCCTCTTAAAGAATGAGGAATACAAAAGATTGTTATCATTACACAGAAAGCAATTATTGATGTTATTCTAAATATTTTCTTTTTCAAAAATATAATATTAATGAGTAGTGCAAATAATGCTATAAGGGTTTTGTTGTCTGTTAGGTCGTATCCAAACGGAAAACCGCTCCAATAAACTCCAAAGGCGTATTTTTGAACCAATGGACCAAAGATAAATCCACCAATAATTAATGTTATAATGGTTAAAATAACATAGCGTCCAACATTCTTTTTGTTAGCAATGGCTAATATTAGTCCATAGGAAGCAAAGAGCATGGAAACAAACATAAAGATTATATGAGGAATTAGAACCTCACTTGGTACGTCACCTTTAAATCTAAGGATTAAGGGGTCTGACTCAAAAAGCATTTCCTGGTTAACTGAAACATAATATTCTAGCTTGCCAGCATTTGGTTGTATTGGGAGGTTGACAGTTAGGGTTTGACCATTATTATTAAAGTCGATTTTTGTAAACTCTTTATTTAAATTATATTCCCTATAAATTAGCTGCGCTTTTACGTTTGTATCAGGTATATTTAGGGTTATTGTATTGTTGGTTGCAGTTGCCGAGCGAGGGAAAGATAGTTTATAATCTTTATCATTAATTTTAATTGTTGTTTTCTTGGGATTGGTTGGCCCTGTTTTGCGTTGGTATATGCTTGAACATAATGTTAGGATAATAGCAAGAATCCAAAATATTGCAATTATTGATTTCCTCATTAAAATTTAGTTTTAAAGCTTAATGTTTAATTGTTTTATTTTTCCGTCTCTTTTTATTTTAACATTAATAGTTGAATCTGGCTCAATTTTCCCTAGTATTTCCATATAAGAATATATATCAGTTACTTTCTTTCCGTTGAGTTCAATAATAATATCGCCATTGATCATCCCTGCTTTGTCTGCTGGCTTTCCCTTTGATACAATTTCAGCCTTAAGACCATCAGTTGTGCTACCAGTTACATCTGGCATAATGCCTAAGGCTACCTTCATTGAGGACATATTATTTTTCTTAGGCTCTTTGACTTTCTTAAACTTTAGTTTTGCTTTCCTATTTCCAATATCATTTGCTATATCGAAGCAGTAAGATGATAATAATTCAATACCTTTATAGTTCAATTTATCCGGGGTATCGTATGGAGTATGGTAGGTTGAGTCTGCACCTGTTGTGAAATAAAAAACTGGTATATATTTTGCATAGAAAGAAGCATGGTCTGAGGGTGCTACACCGCTTTTAGATAAGACTAAATTCAAATTATATTTATCAGAATATCTTTTTAGTATCTTCTTTGACTTATTAGATGTTTGAGAACCTCCAACTTTTAGGTTATTGTTTTTAAGCTTTCCTACCATATCAAAATTGAGCATTCCAACAATTTTATTTATTTCAAAAGGGAGTCCTTCCAAAAATTGCTTTGAACCATATAGTCCTTTTTCTTCACATGCAAATGCAATAAAAATTATGCTTCTTTTTGTGGGATTAGCTGATAACTTCCTTGCCAAATCAAGCATTAGAGCAACACCTGAAGCATTATCATCTGCTCCATAATGAATCATATCTTGCTCTTTAGACATCGAACCACTGTTCGGTCCGCCCAAACCTAAATGGTCGAGATGGGCACCAATTACTATATATTCATTTTTGAGGATTGGATCACTTCCTTCAATAAAACCGACTACGTTTCTAGTAATTTTTGCTTTTGGACCTGCTTGTTTGCTATTTTTGGCAATTGAATGCATATCCTTAAAAACTACTTCTTGGTAATAGGTTGGGAAAAGAGGTTTTATATTAAATTCTTTAAATACTCCTGAAACAAATTCAACTGCTAATGTATCTCCTTTTGTGGCTGGATACCTACCTGATAACTCTTGGGAAGCTAAGTAATAGACAGATTTTTTAATATCAAATTCATTGGTCTGTGAAAATAAATTTACAGACAGGAATATAAATAGAATTATAAATATATTTTTCATATTAGGTTTAATTGATTTTTTATAATAATTGGGCTTAGAAATTTTAGGAATTAATCCTCACGAGGCTGGATTATCATTCCCCATTTTCTTTTCATCGGACTTTTATCCAGTACTTTGATTTCTTCAATTGCATATCTCCCATTAGGATGAATTCCAATTACATCAATTATACCATCGTGTTTTTTAAGAATAACTGAATTTAATGAATAGTTGTTCTTTCTCTTCCATTCATGGGTAAATTTCTCTTCAGGAGTTTTTGGTTGGTAGTTAGGACAATCCCAGATATGAACCTCTGTTTGGAATAGCTCTCTCCAACGATTGCCTGTATAAGACCAAACCCTAATTACATTAAGATTAGAATAATCTCTATTGACAGACATAAAAGATATTTCATCTCCACCATCTCCGTCAAGGTCTCCCTCGTTTTTAAGGAAGAAAACACCCAAATTACTCATTAGATTTAAGGGAGTAATATCAGAATTATCGGAAAATAATTGTGTTGCACTTTCATATAGCATTTCATCAAAGCCATCTCCATCCCAATCGCCTCTAATAACATATCTTGTACTTTCATTTTTATTCCAAGTCCAAGATGCAGGGTCGGCAGATGTTTTTACAATATCTGTCCAAGGTTTGATTTTATCTTCACCATCTTCTGTTTGAGCAAAGGAATTGTTTGCAAGAAAAGACATTACTAGAATTACTGAGCAGGTAATTAATTTTATTTTTTTCATATTACTTCTTCGTATCTAAGGTTTTCAATTATATAGGCTTGTCTTTCTGGGGTATTATCTCCCATAAAAAAGGATAAGACTTCCTTTATTCCACTTTCTTTATTTAGAATAACGGGGTCTAATCTAATATCCTTTCCAATAAAAAATCTAAATTCATCAGGAGATATTTCTCCTAATCCTTTAAAACGAGTTATTTCAGGATTTGTTCCAAGTTGTGACATTGCATTTTGTTTTTCTTCATCGGAATAACAATATATGGTCTTTTGCTTGTTTCTTACTCTAAAAAGAGGAGTTTGAAGAATATACACATGTCCTGCTTTTACTAATTCAGGGAAAAATTGTAAGAAAAATGTCATTAATAACATCC
>JALNVJ010000174.1 GCA_023227645.1 Bacteroidales bacterium
AGTGGCGTTGATTTACGATTTTGATGGGACTTTGTCGCCTGGGAATATGCAGGAATATGATTTTCTTAGATCTATTGGTGTGAGAGATAAGAAAAGTTTTTGGGAAGAGAATACTGCTTTAGCTAAGAAAAACAATGCCAGCGAAATTCTTTGTTATATGAAATTGATGATTGATAAATCGAAAAGTAATAATAATAGTATAAAAAGAAAGGCTTTTGTTGATTTTGGAAAGAATATTGAGTTATTTGAGGGAGTGGTTGAGTGGTTTGACATTATTAATCAATATGGAAAAAATAAGAATATTAAGATTGAGCATTATATAAATTCTTCAGGTTTAAAAGAAATGATTGAAGGAACACCTATTGCTAAAGAATTTAAAGAAATTTATGCATGTTCATTCCTATATGAAGACGATATTGCAGTGTGGCCAGGTGTTGCAGTTGACTTTACAGCCAAAACTCAATTTCTTTTTATGATAAATAAGGGGGTTGAAAATGTTTATGACAATAAAAAAGTAAATGATTCCACCCTTGAAGCCGATAGGCCAATTCCTTTTAAGCAAATGATTTATTTTGGAGATGGAGAAACAGATATTCCTTCAATGAAATTAGTAAAAGAACATGGAGGAAACTCTATTGCGGTTTATAAGCCAAGAGATAATAATAAAAAACTAATCGCCGAAAAACTAATAGTAGATAATAGAGTAAATTTTGTTTGTTCAGCCAACTACTCCAAAGACAAGGAAATATATAAGGTTGTAACCATCATTATAGACAAGATAAGATCCGATTATGAGTTTGAAAACCTAGAAAAACAACATCGAAAAAATGCTATTTAACCTTTTTCTTACTACCTTTGTAACTGAAATATAATTTTCCCTAAGCAATGCTTATTGTTGAACCCATATAGAATAATAACAAATGATAGACCATATAAACACTACCCTAAATAAACTTTGTGCCCATTGGGTAGGAAATAAGACTGACGAATTGCTTATTCAGTCAAAACAAGAGATTGATATTGAAGACGAACTGTTAAGAGATACATTGATTAGTTATTTTTTCAACTCCTTCAAAACAGAGGATTACTATAATTTCTATCATGAGAGCGATTTAAAATATAATGAAGTCTTTGGATATGCTAGTGATATATTTGAAAACCCATCAATCATATTTGAACAATCCATTAACCTTGCCAAACACCTATATGAAAAGAGTATTCACCCTAAAGTAAAAGGAGGGGAGTTTTATGTGGTATATTTCCAAGAATGTATACTCAATGGTATGTCATTAGATGCAATTGGATTGTTTAAATCCGAAAACAAAGACACCTTCCTTAAAGTTCGTTCAACATCCGAAAACTTTGGAATAGAAGCAGAAAAAGGAATAAATATAAACAAACTCGACAAAGGTTGCCTAATATTTAATGCCGAAAAAGAAAACGGATATATAGTAGCCATAGTTGATAACACCAATAAAGGATCAGAGGCACAATACTGGGTAGATGATTTTTTGCATATCAAACAACGACAAGACGAGTATTTTAACACAAATAATCTTCTATCAATGTGCAAGACCTTTGTTACTAAAGATCTTCCAACACGATTTGATGTATCAAAAGCCGACCAAGCCGATCTTCTAAATAAATCAGTACAATTCTTTAAAGAAAAAGACAATTTCGATATAAGAGAATTTGCCAACCAAGTAATGGAACAACCTGAAGTAATAGAAAGCTTTAATAGTTTTAAGCAAGAATATGAAGAAGGATTAGGACTAGAGATAATGGATAATTTCAATATCTCAGAAAGTGCAGTCAAAAAGCAAGCCCGTTCATTTAAAAGTGTAATCAAGCTAGATAAAAACTTTCATATCTACGTTCATGGCGACCGAAAACTTATAGAACAAGGACAAGATGAAAGAGGGAAGTATTATAAGGTTTATTATAGGGAAGAGGAATAATAATTTACTGTAATAATTGTGTGAATATTGTTTCTGATATTTTTTGTATCTTTGTTTTTTAATTATTGATATAGGGTTTTATTATTTATGAATAAGGGTTATATATATATTATTTTGGTATTTAGTCTTATCACTCTTTCTAGCTGTTCTTTTGTTAAGGATTTGACTAAGAGGGAAACTCAGGAAGAGGTTTGGAATATTGAATGGGATTCTGAATCGGAGGGTAAACCCATTAAGTATAGGAAGGATGCTAATAAGGAAAAGAAGAATATTAGGGTGCCTAAGACAGAGCTAACTGAATATTGTAAATCTTGGATTGGTACACCACATGTTATGGGAGGAATGACTAGGAGTGGGGTTGATTGTAGTGGTTTTGTGGGAAGTGTTTATAAGGATGTTTATGGAATTAGTCTGCCTCGTAATTCTGGTGATATTGAAAAGGTTGTTGATCCTATAGATGATAAATCAAAATTAAAGGAGGGTGACTTGGTATTCTTTAATGGTAGGTCGGGTAAGGTTAATCATGTTGGTATATATATTAAGGATGATACCTTTGTTCATGCCTCATCATCTAAAGGGGTTATGATTTCTAATTTAAATGAAAAATATTGGATAAAAATTTACCGTAGGGGTGGTCGTCATCCTGAAATTAAAGACAAGAAAGATAAAAAGGCTTAATTGTAAATTATTTTTTTATCTTAGGTCAACAATATTTACTGAAGGATATTCTTTATTATTAAAGCTATAATCGCTATCCTTTGATAACACTTTTGTTTTATAATTTGAAATATCGTAGGTATAAATTCCTCCACCTTTGTAGTTTACTTCCATTGAAGAAATCCTAGATGTTTGTTTATTCACTCTAAGTCTAATTTTAGAGTATTCTGATTTGGTCTTAGGAATTAGATCTATTATATAATTACCTTTTTCTTCTCTTATTAGCTTTGGTCTAAACTTAGTATTGGCTTCTGAGATAAACTTCGATATATTTAGTATTTCATTTTCAGCTTCCTCAATGCTATTAATTGTTACCTCATTAATTTCTTTCTGATAAATATAAATGCTCTTACCATCACAAAAAATACTATTAGCTCCAAAAGAAGCTATGTATTTGTTTCCGTTAAGTTGGATTGTTCCTTTTTCAGAATTAGCTTTAGACTTTTGAATAAAATTAAAGCTTAGTGGCGACTCTGCTTTGAGTTTTGAAGATATATCACTAATTATTTTTTGAGCTTGTTTATCAATAACAAGTCCATCTTTAACTTCCCTTTGAGAAAATCCAGAAAAGGATGATAAACAAATAATAACAAATAATAATAATATCTTTTTCATAGAATCAATAACTTTAAATTTTCACTCTTATCTTCCTAAATAATCTTTTAATACTTCATCAAGTTCCATCTCTGTTTTCACTCTAACATCCCTTGCTTTAGAACCTTCAAATGGACCAACAATTCCTGCCGCTTCCAATTGGTCAATTATCCTACCTGCTCTATTATATCCAAGTGATAGTTTTCTTTGAATTATAGAGGTTGAACC
>JALNVJ010000175.1 GCA_023227645.1 Bacteroidales bacterium
TAATAATATTTTTTTCATGTCTTGAATGATTAATTTTTATTCTGTATAGAAGCGTTAATAATAAAATATTGAATAAGTATATTACAAATAATAAATACAATATTTTTATCATTTGCAAAAATAAAACATTATTTTAAAGTATGGAAATATTAATGTAATTATTTATATAATTATTCTTACATGATTAAGATTTCTCTTTAGAGCAAAACTTATTTCATTTTTCTACGTTTAAAGAAGAAGTATAATACTAATAATATAAAGATATGATAGCAATTGGTGAAAAGGCTCCTGAGGTTTTGGGAGTAAATGAAAATGGAAAAGAAATTAAAGTATCTGATTACAAAGGGAAGAAGATTGCATTATATTTCTATCCTAAAGACAATACCCCAGGATGTACTGCTCAGGCTTGCAGCTTAAGAGATGGGTATAGCGATTTACTTAAAGCTGGTTATGAAGTAATTGGAGTTAGTATTGATAGTCAAAAATCTCATACAAAGTTTAAGGAAAAAAATAACCTACCATTTACTATAATTGCTGATGAAGATAAGTCGCTTGTTGAAAAGTTTGGTGTTTGGGGCGAGAAGAAACTCTACGGTAAAACTTATATGGGAACATTTAGAACAACATTTATTATAAATGAGAATGGTATTATTGAGAAGATTATCTCTCCCAAAGAAGTTAAAACTAAGGACCATTCCAATCAGATATTAAACCTATAATAATAGACTTGATAAATGTTTGATAAAGAAGAAAAACAAGCTATTAATACTGCATTTTGGAATGGGTTTAAAACTTATTGCCATAAAAAAAAGGTAAAAAGAAGGTGGCTTATGTCTAAAATAAGCATTAAATCAACTCAACTTAAATTTTACGCCGACCATAATAAGGCTTTAGTTCTTTTTCAAATTGATAATAAGAGCGATGAAAAAAGACTTGAGATATATAGTTATTTCTATGCTTTTAGAAAACTTTGGGATATTGAAGCTGGTGAAGGTTTAATATGGGAAGAAAACTATAATGGCATCGATAACTCGATTCTAAGTGCTGTTTATTTTGAACTTAGGGGAGTTAGTATTTATAAGAAAGAAGATTATGAAAAGATTTATTCTTTCTTTGCAACCAAGATGATTGTTCTCGAAGATATTTACTTAGAATACAAAGAAGTTTTATCTAATCAAATATCTCAAATTGCTTAGACTCTAATAAAATTATAGAACATTAAAGATATCAATCAAGGTATCTATCTCAGCATTCTTATTAATTGTTTCATCAATTTTTTGCTTCTCAGACTCTAAAATTGAATCAGAATTGCCAGTAATGGTTTTTAAATCCTTATCGAAACTAGCTCTATAGTAAATTGTATCAACGCTATTATTCCATTTTACCCTATATAATATCTCATATCCAATAAGAGAATTATCTGCTTTGTCAATTTTCTCAACCAACATTTCATAAGGTTCATCTAAAAAAAGCTGGACATCCTTACCCTCCCACTCTAGTTTAATAAGCTCCTTTGCTGAGTCTTCCTTATTGGCACAACTTAAGATTCCCATGCTTAAAACCAAGACTAATAATAAGTTTTTCATAATTCTGTATTCTATTGGTTAATAATAATTATTATCTAATTCCAAAACAATAAATATGTTTCAGTCTTCAAAGATATACAAAAATAATGAATCCTTATAATAATTTACTGAATCACCGTTTTAATTTACTGAATCGCCGTTTCATTTTCGTGAATCGCCGTTTTAATTTTCTGATATAGGAATCCATAAAATCCTTTCATTAACTAATTATTTGGCAATAAATGCCGACTTAGCAAAAAAAAGCCGACTCAATTATAAGTCGGCTTTTAGAATATTAGAGAATTATTTAGTCTTACTTATCAGACTCCTTTTCTGTAGATTCTTCTTCAGGAAAGTCTTCTTCCTTAATTTCAAAGTCTGAAGGTTTAGAAATAATAAAAGGTCTTTCATCCTTTTCTTTCACCTCTTGTTCTTCTCTTTTTTTCCTATCGGATTCTATTCCATAAAAAGTTAATAAGGAAACTGTAGATGCAATAATTACTATTAAAGGAGTTAATGACCTTTGACAGCTTATACTTTTGCAAATATATTGGTTGAAAACTGACACAAATAATATAAAAACAATGCCTAAGATAACTTGTTTTGTGTATGTTTTAAGCAATCCTTGAGTTAGAGAAATTATAAAAGCAAAAACTAAAGAAATAATACTTAGTATATAAATTAAATTATAACCAAAGCTATCAATTGAATCAATATTAATAATAGTGTATACTACCAATAAGACAGCAAAAAACTCTAATATCTTAATTAAAACTGTTTTAAACTTTTTATTTTTAAGCATATAGTTTTATATCAATTATTTTACAACAACAACCTTCTTTATTGCCACATCAGTATTGTCTCCAAATATAACCCAATAGTTTCCATTTCTAATTTCAGATGTATTTAGTTCAAATGAAGTTTGACCTTTTTTAATTGTAGAATTAAGTAAAACTTGACCTTTAATGTTTATTAGTTTAACAGGGATATTAGATTTCGCTCCTTGGTTTAATTCAATCTTAGTTGAACTTTGAGCAGGGTTTGGATAAAATTCTCCTAAATTAATTGATTTAATATCTTCTTGGCAATCTAATCCAACATAATCGGAATTACTGTTAACCTCTGTTCCGTAAATAAAAGTATAGAAGCCTTGAGGAGCAGTAATTGGTTTAGTAATTGTCTTTCCATTATTTGAAGTTGCAGATATATAATATTCAAGTGTATCTGCTGCAAGTGTTCTGTCTATTGGAAGAATAGCATCATAGATATTACCATCATAGATATTCATTGTAATTTCATTAAAAACTTCTTCTCCTTTTGTTCTATAATAAAGTTTAGTGGTTTCAATTCCACTCTTGTTTTGAGCTAATGCAGTTAACCATACTCCATTTGACTGGTGAGCAGTTGTGTTTAACCAACGAACTGGGTAATGGTAAATTCTTACTGGGTTTTCTGCTGGTATTTGTTTTGTTATACAGTGAATTGCCCCACCATAACCATCAAAATCTCTAACATCTATCTCTACAAATTGATATCCAGGATAAGCTTCTTTCATTTTTGCAAGTGCTACTTGATTTCCTGCAACATCTCCTGAGGTTGATGAATAGAACATAGGTTGCATAATTGCTCCATTTACAAATGTGTGGTTAGAAAAAGAACGAGTGTAAGAACTATTATATTCAGATTGAGAAGTGTACCAAGCTCCTGTATTTTTTGCAGGAAGAGGGATACGAGTATTATAATATTTTGATCCAAAAGGAGTAGCAGTAAACATTTTTGTTACTGAATCCATATTTTGTTCAACTTTAATTGGGTCAGAAAGGTTTGCCATTTGATCAGGGTGCTTTGTTGATACAAAAGTTGACTCATCTACAAGGTCAGTATAAAGATCAATATGTCCTGTTCCTCCATCATA
>JALNVJ010000176.1 GCA_023227645.1 Bacteroidales bacterium
GTTAAGGGAAGGCCTAGTAATTATTTTACTAGGCTTTTTTATTTTGATATGGTACAAGAGTAGGGACAAGCCCTTTTTTTACATTTTACAAGTCAAATGATAGTGTTTCTACAACACATTCTACAACTTCAAAACACTATAAATCAATCAACTAAACCCTTATTTGTAAAAATATATAATAATTATAGTATTATATTATATAGTATTATGTACCTCTTTACCTTATAGACTCTTTAATGTCGTTTTTTGTTACAAATCTGCAAAAATGGGTTTAACTACTTGACTTTAAAAGCATTCCAACTGTAAAAACACCTATTTTTACTTTTACAAGTCTTTACATTTTACAAGTTTTGAAGCAAATATCCTCAAAATCTACCTTTGTGTATAAAAAACATAGAAATAAATGTAAAAAAGTGCAAATAATTAACAAAAAAGTTTGGTAGTTAATAAAAGTTTTGTATCTTTGTAATACAAACAAAGGGAATAATTAACAACACTAAAAAACAATATCATGAAAAAAATAACTATTAGACACAAATCAAGCGGACATATTCACACTGCAGAAATATATAGCTCTTTTGTATATCTAATTGAGGCAATGAGAAACATAACAAAAGAAGAGTCTAATCTTTATTTTGAAGAAGTAAAAACAACTAAATAACAAATATTATGAACACACTAAAAATTATTATCGTATCAATTTTACTAACATTAGGGATGGTGTTATTATCAATTCAAACAACAACAGAAGAAGGGCTTTATTTCCATTACGTTACCTTCTTTCTGTACTCATTTTTGATGTACGCTTTGTACAACTATACAAAGCTATTTCAAATAAAAATGCGATACACTACATCAAATGTAGATCTCCTTTTAGTACAATTTTTACATGAACAAAACCTTTTGAAGCTCTTTTTAAAGAGGCTGAATGAGCAAGGCAAGAGTAACGGTAGAGATGATGCTACGCTTGAAACTCTGAAATGGGAAGAAACTCCCGAAGGTCAATATTTCTGGTACCAATTGAATCAGGATTATATAGTTTATAAAAGTAGGAAATAATGGAAGATTCGAGATTAAGCCCAAATTTACCCGGAATAATGGTAGTGATATTTTTTATTATAGCTCTTGCAATTATGGTAGTTATTGCTAATAAAATTTCAAAAAAAAAGAATTCAGAAGTGCAAAAAATTGAACACCTCGAACCAACCGACTCAACTGCATTTGCTGATGAATTACTCACTTACATTTTCGAGTTAAGATTAGAACACCCTTATATAGTATTTGCACAGGCAATTGAGGAAAGTGGACATTTCAAATCTATAATTTTTGAAGAGAATAATAACCTTTTCGGAATGAAAATGGCTTGGAATAGAACTACAACAGCAATTGGGATTAATAGAGGTCATGCAGTTTACACCAGTTGGAAGCAATCAGTTATTGACTACGCTTTTTTTCAGATGAGCTATATGCGAGGATTAACAAGAGAGGAGTATCTAATTAAGTTGTCAAATAGCTATGCTGAAAATGAGCAATATGTAGATAATTTACAAAAAATACTCAAAAGGACTAATAAAAGTTAAAAATAGAAATTATGGCAAAAATTATTAACAAAGTTACAACGGACTATCTAGACATTGCACTTAGAATGTATGGAATACAAGTAAGCTATGAAATACTAAGTGTAGTAGTTGACTTGGTAGAATTAATTGAACAAAAGGGTGGAGAAGTATGCTTATCAGATATTCGTGACCTCAAAGAGGAAAGAATAATGGAACAAATTAAATGTATAACATTCAATAAAAAAGCGCAGAATTTAATTACTACCAACATTCAAAAAAAAATGAACGGTGAAAAATTAAGTGCTGAAATTTCAAATTATTTTGAAAGAGAGTTATTTGAAATGATAAATAAATTTTCTAGTAAAGGGTTAAAAAAATCTGACTTAGTCCGTAAAATGCAATATGTAACAAAGAGTTGTGAGCTTTCTTAGCATAAACCATAACTTATATATAATCACTTTTATACACCAACACAACAAAAAAATAGAAATTATGAAAAAAATTAACAAATTAAAACCCGAAGTTTATCTATCATTTTATGATAATAGCCCAATTCTTTACTTAGTAGATAAAAAATATAAGGATATAGAAAACATTTGCGTGGCTGTAAAATTCGGTGACATTGTAATAAAAATAAGCTCAAAAGATCTATGTGAATGTGATTTTAATGAGGCTATAGAAAAGCACTCCGAAGAATTAATGTCTCCTATATTTTGGCAAATAATAGGAGTGGTGCAGGATGAAGTTACAAAAGCCTTAGAAATGTTAGGGCATAGTGAGTTAGGATTTATATGGACAGACTCCAAGTATAACAGCTATGGTGCGTGGTACTACTATGGCTACGGTGGTCTCGTGTACTATCTCAATAAGGACACTAGTATCAGCGTCAGGCCTGCCCAAGCTTTTCAACTTTAGACTTTAGACTTTTAACTTTAGAATAAAAATTATGAAAGTACTCACAATAAAACAACCTTGGGCATCATTAATAGTAGAGGGCATCAAGGATATTGAAAATAGAACTTGGAAAACTAATTATAGGGGGAGAATACTGATTCACTCCTCTAACATACCTTTTAAATTTTCTGGACTTTCGGACATACTTACAAAAGAACAGTTTGATTCCCTTAAAGATAAAATAGCACCGTTCATGGGTAATGATTGCGGGGATATAATCGGCTCTGTTGAAATAGTTGATTGTGTTATTAATCACAAAAGTATTTGGGCAGATAAAACAGATGGTGTAACAGATAGTAATACGGGAGAATTTATTCCCAGAAGAGAACCAAAACCAGTATATAACTGGGTACTTGCCAATCCTATTAAGTTTGAAAAACCAATCCCTGCGAAAGGAAAATTAGGACTTTGGGAGTTTAACGGAATATTTTTTAATTAAATAAATAGAAATTATGGCAAAACTAATACAAACTAAGAAAGAACGGATATATCAAAAATACGATGGTAAATGTGTTTATTCAGGCACTCCATTAGAGAAAGATTGGCAAATAGACCACGTACAGCCAATAAGAAGAAATATAGATGGTAGTTGCTTAAACCCTATTAACGATACAGAAATTAACTTAGTCCCTACTCAAAAATTAATTAATCACTATAAGGGCTCTATGACATTACAAGAATTTAGGGAAAGATTAAATAATTTACACTTAGTGTTAATTAAACTCCCAAAAAATCCACGAACAGAAAAATCTTGGAAAAGGACAATCTACATGATTACAATAGCGGATTATTTTGGAATTACTCCTAATAGCCCATTTAACGGAATATTTTACTTTGAAAATAAATAGAAAATTATGGAAATAGAGAAATTAATTACAGAACATCAAGAAATGTACGAGGCATTTCTAAAACTGAACGAGGAATTAAGCTCGGAGAAACCACAAGGACCAAACCTACTA
>JALNVJ010000177.1 GCA_023227645.1 Bacteroidales bacterium
ATTCAATTTTTCCCTAAACTATTTTAGGATTAATACCTTTTTCTGTCACCTGAACGATTATCACGATCACTTGACCTTCTATCAGAACCTCTTCTGTCTGATGATGATGATGATGACCTGCTACTGCGATCACTACTACCTCTACGGTCTGATGATCCTGATGATCTTCTGTCTGATGACCTTCCTCCTGATGCCCTTCCTCCTGATCTGCGGTCTGAACCACTTCTGTCTCTTGAAGAAGAGTTTCTCGGTTGAGCTATTTCAACAGTGATTGGACGTCCTTGAACAAATTGGTCTTTAAAAGCTTCAATAACAATATTCGCCTTATCTGCTCCAACTTCAATATAAGAGAAATTATCTAAGATATCAATCTTACCTATTTCAATGTCTCTGTCTTGAGTGAAGTCGTTTATCATTCCAATTATACGCTGAGGAACAACTTTGTCTTTATGTCCTATGCTTATAAATAGACGTTGGAAGTTTCCATCCTTATAACCGCCATCTCTATCGCCTCTGTCACCTCTGTCTCTATCTCCTCTATCTCTATCACCTCTGTCTCTGCCTCTACCTCTGTCGTCTCTTCCACCTCTATCATCTCTGTCTCTTGAACCTCTTGATTCATCAACATTTAAGTCTGGTGCTCCTCGATAATATTCTAAGAAACGGTTAAACTCTAAAGATACAAACTTACGAATCAACTCTTCCTTGTCCATACCTTCCAATTTCGTCATGATATCTGGGAGAAAAGTTTCAATTTCAGCATAGTTTACATCAACATTTTCAACCTTATCAATCATATTGAAAAGTTGTTTAGCACAAACTTCTTTCCCTGTTGGTATTTGAACCTTAGTGAATTCTTGCTTAATCTGACGCTCTAAATCTTTTATCTTATATTTTTCCTTTAGGTTGATAATAGCAATAGATATTCCTAATTTATCAGCCCTACCTGTTCTTCCACTACGGTGAACATATTGTTCTAATTCGTCAGGAAGATTATAGTTAATAACGTGGGTTAAATCATTTACGTCAAGTCCTCTTGCAGCAACATCGGTTGCAATAAGCAATTGAACATTTTTATGACGGAAACGATTCATTACATGGTCTCTTTGAGCTTGTGATAAATCACCATGAAGACTATCTGCATTATAACCATCTCTGATTAATTTGTCAGCAACATCTTGAGTTTCGAGTTTAGTTCTACAGAACACAATTGCGTAAATGTTTGGATAATAGTCAGCAATACGTTTTAGTGCTGAGTATCTATCCTTTGCTTGAACTAAGTAATAAAAGTGACTAACGCTATCTGAACCTTGATTTCTTGTTCCAATTTGAATTCTAACTGCCTCTGCCATATAGTTATTAGCTATACGTTCAACATCTTTAGGCATCGTTGCAGAAAACAAAAGAGTGTTTCTTTGTTCAGGTGCTTGACTAAGAATATTATCTAAATCATCCTTAAATCCCATATCCAACATTTCGTCAGCTTCATCAAGGACAACATATTTGATTTTTGAAATATCTACTCTCCCTCTATTAATAAGGTCATTCATTCTACCAGGAGTTGCAACTATCATCTTCACTCCTCTTTTCAACGCACGTATTTGAATATCTATGCTTGCGCCTCCGTAGACGGGAAGAATAGTACATCCATTTATATATTTTGCGTAATTTTTACAATCGTTTGCAATTTGCATGCAAAGTTCCCTTGTAGGACAAAGGACTAAGACCTCGGTGTCTTTATTTGAATAATCCATCTTTTGGATCATTGGCAACCCAAAGGCTGCTGTCTTACCTGTACCTGTTTGGGCTAATGCTACAAGATTCACATCTTGATTAAGCAATATTGGTAAGGTTTCTGCTTGAACGGGCATAGCATTTTCAAAGCCAAGCTCATCAATTGCTTTGAGGATCTCTGGACTAATGCCCAATTCTTTAAATGTCATATATTTTTATTTAGTAATTAATCTGCAAAAATACAAATAAAAATTCTAATATTCGGAAATAAAACGAATTAAAGTTATTTTGTTGAAAATTCAGCTAGTTTTTTAGATGTGTTTCTTGGTTTCAATTTCCTAAATCCTTGTATTATATTCCTAAATTCTCGATTAATATTTTTCTTTCTTTGATCCATATTACTGAGATGTACATCTTAGCTTACCGAGATGTACATCTTAGCGTCTTGAGATGTACATCTTAGCATTTTTAGATGTACATCTCAGCAAAATAAATCAAAGATATAATATTTTTATACTGGGTTTCAGGACTTTCTATCTTCGTTTTAATCTTGTCTTTTATAGTATAAGCTTTCTTTACTTTGTTTCTCATTATTTATTGAAAACTCAAGTATCAATTCTTTATTGTTACGGTTTTTTATTTCCATAATTGAAGTACTTTCGATGCTAATAAACCAAAGCTTGAAAAAGTAAGAGCAATAGTAGAAAAAGAAATGAAAGAAGCCCTACCCCTAAACAACGTTCCAATATAAGTTGATTTCAATATCAGAACAAATTGGCTCGAAGCACACTAAGGTTTTAAAAGGGAATTCTATATTTTGAGAAAGATAACGCCAAATTTATAGTTAAAGATGGCGTTTTCATAGTCAAAAGACTCCATTTTTAGGGTTCAATAATGCCTTTTTTGAGTTGAAAAACGCCATTTTTAGGTTGTAATTATGGCCTTATTATGGTCGTTAGATGTACATCTAAGGCTCAGTTAGATGTACATCTAATGGATGTTTAGATGCACATCGTAATTTAATATGTTCTTTTAGGTATTTGATTTTCGGATTTTCTTAATGCAAAGATAATCAATCTTGCATGAGAATGCAAGTGTTTTTAGGAGAAAAATATTTATGCTTTACAAAACTATCAACTTTTTCTAAGAACTAAGACCGATGAAAGGCAAAAGCAGTCTTACTACAAACATAATACAATATAAATGACTATGAAGTAGAAGAACAAATAAATGATAGAATCTCTTTTAATATAGTTGCCGTTTATTATTCAACTATCAGTTTCTGGGTTTTATTGATTTTATTATTTGTAATTCTTAAGAAATATGTCCCTGATGGTATAGAACTTAAGTCAAATACTTTTTCTATCCAGTTATTAACTGGTTTAATCGATTCATTACTAACTTCTCGTCCTTGAATATCATAAATACTTATATCAGTTTTCTCGTTTACTTCTTTGATAATAAGTTTTGTTTCCTTCTGAGCAGGGTTGGGGTAAAGTAAAAACGAAATAGGATTATTATTAAGAGAATTAAGAGAAGACGTAAATACTGCATTACCTAATATCTTAATATTATCTACTGCTAAGCTTCCAAAATAATTATAATTATTTGTTGTTAAACGGAAAGCTATTCTTATATTCTCATAAGAAGAATCTAATTTAATAGTATATGTTTTGAATGTTCTAAAGTCTTCTGAACCATATATATCA
>JALNVJ010000178.1 GCA_023227645.1 Bacteroidales bacterium
GTTTATATAAGGACGATCAGACGAATAAGTGTTAATCCTTTCCCAACATGGAATGTAAACAGATGTTCCTGTTGTGTAAGAGTCAAAATTTTCAGTAAATGGGAGGGAAGTAATCTCTCCACAAGAAGTACGGAATGATGTAACTACAGTTTGTTCTGATAGTTCTGCTCCACAATCTGTTCTTAAATATATATCATATAATGTATTTGCAGTAAGAGTAGTGAATGAATATGAAGGTGTTCCTGTAATATATATTGAATCATAAGAAGTAGCTGCTGCTGTTTTATAATATAACCACCATGCATTATCTGTTGCATTTGCAGGAGCCCAAGTAACATCAGCTGAAGTAGTAGAAATATTTGAAACTTCAACTAAAGCAGGATATGAACATGCAGGGATATAATCAACTACAACATCATCTATCCAATAATAGTAGATCGCTGAAACAGTATTTTGTCTAAATGCGATAGATTTATTTAATCCATTTAAAGTTGTACCTGCGAATATAACTTCATATTGATTATATGAAGTGTTTGTTGGTTGAATAACTTGAACACTTTCAAAAGTTAATAAATTATTTGGATCTGACATAACACCAACTTCTATAGTTCCTGAAGAAGTTGTACTTTCTGCCATTGCCCAGAAAGTTACTCTAAGAGTATTGATGTCTTCTCCCATTGGTGGAGTTACAGCATAAGTTGGAGAACCTACTGCAGAATGAATTTCCAAACTTGCTGGAGCACTATGTACTCTTGCTGCTTCTGTGCTTGTTTTTGGATAATCACTATATATTATAGGTCTTTCCCAACATGGAGGAAATGCTCCTGCCGTTGCTCCTAATGAGTCAAATCCTTCGGTGTAAGGAAAAGTTGTTACAGGAGCACAAAGAGCTGTTTTTATAGATATTGGATTTGTTGCTTCTGATAATTCTGTTAAACAATCTGTTCTTAAATATATATTATACGTTGTATTTGCTGTCAAATTTTGTAAAACGTATGGCTGTTGAGTAACATAAACAGAATCATAATCTGTTGCGCTTGCTGCTTTCCAGTATAAATACCATGCTGCATCTCCAGTATTTCCAGGTATCCAGCTTAGTTCGATTTCTTCGTCAATAACGTAACCTGTATTTATTGCTGTTGGACGAGCACATGCTGGAATATCAGAAATTGATACATCGTCTATATTCAAATAATATCCTCCAGTTGTATTTCTAACAAATGCAAATCTAAAATCACCTGTAAAGTCACTTAAATTAATTTCATACTCTGTCCAATCGCTTGCAGGTATAACTGTATTTGACATTAATTCAACAAATAAACTTGTATCTGCAGCTGAAGAAACAGTAGGATTAGTTGTTAGGTCTAATATTTTAACTGTAAGATTATCTGTATATGTTGAATATCCTTTAGCCCAAAAAAGTAATCTTTGATTACCAGTTAATGAAAAAGCAGGTGTGATTAGCCAATCTCCCAAGAGTCCTGTTGTATTTGCTGTATACATTTGAGCAGCACCAGTTCCGGAGTGGACATAAGAAGAAGTGGTGGTTTTTTGCCATTTATAACTTGTACTTGCTCCTCCGTTGATATTAATCCAACACCAAGGCCTTGAATCGGTAGTTCCCCCTAATCCATCTCCTACCCACCATGAATCCTCAAAGCCTTCTTCCCAAGGGAAAATACTTATTGGTTCGCAAGGCATTCCGTAAGTAAGTATTGAAGTATATAGGGTGGTGTCTCCACTTGAGCAAATTGCTCTTAATCTTATATTATATAATGTATTTGGTGAAAGATTTGTTAATGTATGAGGATGATATGTAACAAATTCTTCTTGCCAAACAGTTGCGTCATGCTCCTTATAATCAATAATCCAACCTATACAGTTTGCATCATCTGTATTGTCCCAATCAAGGTCAAATGAATTTGATGTTGTATTTTGTCTTGTAATTCCTGTTGGAATAGCACAAGAAGGAGTAGTATAGATAATTAAATCATCTAAATACATACCATTTGCTGCACCATATCCTTGAACCTTAAATGCAATATATTGTCCTGTACCGGTATAGTCTATGAAATCGACATTAAAAACTTGCCATGAATTTATGGCTGTAGGAGTAAGGTTAATTAATGAATCAAATGTTGTAGTATCAGATGGGTCAGACATTACTCCGACTGTAATATTGTATGCAAGAGTACTTTTTCTCAAATAGAAATTAGCGCTTAATGAATTTATTGGAATTGATGCGTCAAATTCTGGAGTAATTAAATAGTTATGAGCTCCCGATGCTGTATATAAATACATCGATTTAGGAGAGGAATAGTTTGTTGAGTTAAGAGATGGATTAGTGTTTGATGAAATCTTTGACCAACATGTAAGAAATGCATCAGTTCCATATGTATCAAAAGATTCATTAAAAGGCAAAGTGCTAATTAAATCACATGCTGTACGGAAAGAAATAGTGCTCACTGCACTCTCGCTAGTTGCACAATAAGATTTAACTCTAAAATCATAAAGTGTGTTTGGCGTAAGATTTGGAAGAGAATAAGAACCGATATAAACAACATCTTCTGTACTCCATGTGTCATCTGAGGCAGGTTTATATTGTACAGTCCACGAAGAACCTGTAGAATGTGTTGTCCAAGTAAAGTCTGCAGAATTAGTGGTAATATTATCAACAGCTAATTGAGTAGGAGGATAGCAATAATCTCCTAAAGGAGAAATATTAAGAATAATATTTGGACGTTTGTCTGTATTCCCACTTCCTTCAGTTAGTAAAGCAAGATTAGTTGTAAAAGATAAAGGGCTTGTATCTTTGTATCTGTTAAAACAGATTGAAGCTGTTCCTGCTGAATTATAAATAGTCATTGAACAACTTCCAGATGCTGAACATCCATAACCTTCAGTAAGAATCAAGAGATTTCCTGATCCAGAATAAGAGAAAGGCGAAGTAAATACAAATTCCTTCCAGCCAGAAGTTGGAGCGTAGAATGATGTTGAATCATAAACAAGGGTAGCAGTTGAGGTTAATGCTGTCCATGATTGATTTAGATCTAATGTATCATCAGTAACTTCAACTAAATAAATTTTTAGTCTCCTAGCACTTGTTCCAGCTGTGATAGAAGAGATATTGTACTCCAAACTTTCAATATCGCCTCCTGCAGAGACTCCAATTTCAGAAGAGTGATATAAATTAGCGGATATATTATATCCGTACAATCCCGGAAGCGCACTCAAACTTGATGTTGTGGTTCCAGTCCCAATTGTGATTGGAACTGTTTGCGTCCAGCCTTGAATAGCGAAGACAATCGCCATAAGAAAAAATAATAATCGTTTCATTTTTCGAATTATTTAGTTAAACAATAATGTATTTCTATTTTACAGAAATTTATCTGCAAAGAAAAGGATAAAAACAAGAAAATCCTAATTATTTTAGTTA
>JALNVJ010000179.1 GCA_023227645.1 Bacteroidales bacterium
ATAAAACCTATAATTTTGCTCATCCCGACTTTGAACCAATTGAAGTTTTCCTAAATCAACAAGAAAAACAAGAAGAAAAGTTTTCTCCACTCTATAATACTTCGGAGAAAATGAAGAACTCCTTCCTTAACTCTAAGAACATATCCAAACTAATCAGAACATTAATTATTCAAGTAAAAGGATATATAAACGAAAACCTACCTCCTCAAATCATAGAAGAATTTAAATTAATCTCCCACCAAGATTCACTACTACAAATTCATTTCCCTTCCTCACCAGAACATCTTTCAAAAGCAAAGCTTCGCCTCAAATTTGAGGAGTTATTCTATATGCAATTGGAGCATCAGCTTCTAAAGAATTTCAGGACAGAGAAGTCTATTGGTTTTGTATTTGAAAAAATTGGAGACTCATTTAATAACTTCTATAATAATCACCTACCATTCAGCCTTACCAATGCTCAAAAAAGAGTGATTAAGGAAATCCGCCAAGATATGAAGACAGGGCATCAAATGAACCGTCTATTGCAAGGGGATGTTGGAAGTGGCAAGACCTTAGTTGGACTATTTTCAATGTTAGTTGCTATTGATAATGGCTTCCAAGCAACCATTATGGTTCCAACTGAAATACTTGCCCAACAACATTATCATTCAATAAAGAATTTCTTAGGCGATATGCCAATAAATGTTGCATTACTTACAGGAAGCACAAAACAAAAAGAAAGAAAGATAATTCTACCAAAACTTGAAGAAGGAGATATACATATTATTATAGGGACACATTCACTCTTAGAAGACAAGGTTATATTTGCTAATCTTGGACTATGTGTTATTGATGAGCAACATCGTTTTGGAGTTGGACAGAGAGCAAAGATGTGGACCAAAAATCACACTCCTCCCCATATTCTTGTTATGACTGCCACCCCAATTCCAAGAACCTTAGCTATGACAGTTTATGGTGACTTAGACTTATCAGTAATTGATGAATTGCCACCAGGGAGAAAACCAATACAGACAGCACATTTCTTTGACAAAAGCAGATTAAGGGTCTTTGATTTTATTCGCAAACAAGTCAAGTCAGGAAGGCAGGTATATATTGTTTACCCTTTAATTAAGGAATCGGAATCATTAGACCTTAAAGACCTTATGGATGGATACGAAAGCATAGTTAGAGATTTTCCATTACCAGAATATCAAATAAGTATAATGCACGGGAAGATGAAACCAGCAGATAAAGAATACGAGATGGATAGGTTTAAGAAAGGAATAACCAATATTATGGTTTCAACCACAGTAATAGAAGTTGGAGTTGATGTTCCAAATGCATCGGTTATGATAATTGAAAATGCAGAACGTTTTGGTCTATCACAACTACACCAACTAAGAGGAAGAGTTGGACGTGGAGCAGACCAATCATATTGTTTACTTATGACAAGCTATAAGCTTTCAACCGAGGGAAAGATCAGGATTAAAACCATGTGTGAAACTAATGATGGTTTTGAAATAGCAGAAGCCGACCTTAAACTAAGAGGACCTGGCGACATTGCAGGAACACAACAAAGTGGACTATTAGACCTTAAAATAGCAGACATTGTAAAAGATGAACCAATATTAAAAATCTCAAGAAATCTTGCAATGCAAATAGCACAACAAGACCCTACCTTATCACTTCCAAAACATAGATTACTAAAAGAATACCTCCTAAAAACCAAACCCCAAACCGATTTCTCACAAATATCGTAAGAAATAATACTTATTGCTTTTGTTTATTGAAAAAAAAATGTATTTTTGCTGAATAAATAAATAAACACTATATATAATTAAAAGCTATGAAAAAAATACTATTATTTTTATTTCTGATTTTGAATTTCCAATCATTTTCACAAACAACAATTAATGAAGGATTTGAAGGTAATAATTTTCCTCCTCAAGGTTGGAATATTTATTCTCCTTATGGATGTATTGATTGGGTAAGGACTAAAACCCTTACACATTCTGGCACCTACTCAATCTTCCTTCCCAATTGGAACACTTCTACAATTGTTACTCCATTAATTAACATTAACACCAACCAAGATTCTCTTGTATTTTGGATTAATTATAATTATTCATCTTCAGCAGGCAGATTAAGTGTTTATGCATCAAATACCGGGAATACTATTAATGATATTGATACTACAACCCATTTATACAGAACTCAAATAGATCAAAACTCTAATGGCTGGGTAAGAAACGCCATAACGTTAAATAGTCTAATAGGACAAAGTGTTTACTTGCATATTAATTATGATAGCTGGAGAACTACAATGAATATTGATGATATTAGCATTCCTAATAACTCTGGTTCACATGTTATTACTGGCAAACAAACAAATGTTAATCAAACTAGTGCATGCATAAATGGATATTACAATAGTGATAATAACCAAATAACATCTAAAGGTTTTCTTTGGAAGGAAGAAGACGATAATAATTGGGATACAGTATTTATAAGTAGTGATACATTAAAACACAACCTCAATAATCTTGTAGCTGATACAAAATATGAATATCAAGCTTTTATCCAGATAGACACCAATACTTTATTTGGTAATATTGAATACTTCTATACTGACTATCTACAAGATTCTATTTTCCCTTTATTTGAAAGCTTTGAAGATACTAGTTTTCCTTCTAATGGGTGGGCAAATTTAGCAGACAGTCCTATTAATCAAGCTTGGGAGAGATCTTCCATTATCAGTAAAACAGGGAACTACTCTGCATTTAGAGAATATTGGAACTCTTCGTGGCTTATTTCTCCATTGGTTAAAATACAAGATAATTATGATACTCTAAGTTTTTGGTATAATACGAATTCATATAATAACGGATCACCAGGAGTACTTTCGGTATATATTTCTGATTCATGTAATTTCGTTTCTTGTAGGGATTTAAATAATTTGATTTCTCTTACAAACATTAGCAGTCAAAATGGCTGGGTTAATATTAAAATTCCTCTAACAAAATACAATAATAAGAAAGTTTATATTGGTATTAAATATGATAGTTGGACTTGGCAAATGTATATAGATGATATCTCTGGGGTATTATATGCAGGAAATAACTATTTAGGGCTTTCCGATAATATCAGTAGCGATAAAAGTTTCAATCTATTTCCAAATCCAGCAAATAAAGAAACCAGATTAATGGCTTCAAACATTGAAGGTAAGGTTAGAATTATTATTAGAGATATTCAAGGAAAAACTGTTATCGAATTGGAAGAATATGCCCAAAACTCTTTGGATAAAGCCATAGATTTAAGCCGTTTAACCAAGGGTCAATATCTGATTAGTATTGTAAACAAAAACATACAAGCCACCAAGAAACTTATTATTCAATAGCATTAACCATTACTCTTAAATAAACATTACAAAGCTATAATCCTATTTCATTGA
>JALNVJ010000180.1 GCA_023227645.1 Bacteroidales bacterium
CCCTTATGGGAAAGTATTGGAACTAATGATTGAGAAAATAATTGAAATGGAGGAGGGCGAAGAAAAACAACTATTGATTACCCTTATTGCGCAACAACTAAAGAAATCATATTTACAATGGAATCGTGATTCGGTTGATGATGATTTGATATTTAAGCATTTTGAAGAACTTTCGAAAGGTCAGCTTAAGCTTGATGATGATTTTAGGCTAAACACAACAAGGAATATCCTAAACAATCACAGTAAAAAGAAAACAAATATTAAAAATACTAAGCCTCAAAAGAATTCTAAATACTCTGCAAGTGGTAGTCAAAAGTTCTCTAATCATAATAACCATAAATAATTAAACAATTATGAGTAAGTTTGAGATAATTGGAGGGAATCAACTAAGTGGTGAAATAATTCCTCAAGGGGCAAAGAATGAAGCATTACAAGTTATTTGTGCAACTCTTTTAACCAAGCAAGAGGTAATTATTAATAATATTCCAAATATAAGAGATGTTAATAAATTAATTGAATTGTTGGCATATCTTGGTGTTGAGGTTAAAAAAATTAAGGATGGAACTTTCTCGTTTAAAGCAGAGAATGTTGATGTTGATTTAATTGAAACAAAAGAATACTCTGATTTAGCTTCTCGATTGAGAGGTAGTATTATGGTTGTTGGTCCAATGCTTGCTCGTTTTCATAGGGCATCAAATCCAATTCCTGGTGGAGACAAGATTGGTAGAAGACGTTTAGATACTCATTATCTTGGATTTGAAAAACTTGGTGCAGATGTTCATTTTGATCAAAAGCACTCTTGTTATTCTATAAAAGCAAAGAGCTTAAAGGGAGCATATATGCTTTTAGATGAAGCCTCAGTTACAGGAACTGCAAATATAATTATGGCTGCAGTTATGGCAGAGGGGAAAACAACCATTTTTAATGCAGCTTGTGAACCTTATCTATTTCAACTTTGTACAATGCTAAATAATATGGGTGCAAATATTACTGGAGTTGGTTCAAACCTAATTAATATTGAAGGCGTAAAAGAACTCAAAGGTTGCTCACATACTCTTTTACCAGATATGATTGAGATTGGTTCATTTATTGGAATGGCGGCTATGACAGGTTCAAGTCTAACAATAAAGGATGTAAATTTTCAACAATTAGGTATAATTCCAGAAGTATTTGGGCGTCTTGGTATTCATATTGAAAAAAGAGGAGATGATATTTTTATTCCAAAACAAGGAGTATATGAAGTTGAACGTTTTATGGATGGTTCTATCATGACAATATCAGATGCTCCATGGCCAGGTTTTACTCCCGATTTAATTTCTATTGCCTTAGTTGTAGCAATTCAGGCTAAAGGATCTGTTCTTATTCATCAAAAGATGTTTGAAAGTCGTTTGTTTTTTGTAGATAAACTAATTGATATGGGAGCTCAAATTATTCTTTGCGATCCACATAGAGCAACAATTATTGGTTTGGAAAAACGCTACCCACTAAGAGGTGTTAATATGGTTTCACCTGATATTAGAGCAGGAGTTGCACTACTAATTGCAGCACTTTCAGCCGAGGGAAAGAGTGTTATTGATAATATTGAACAAATAGATAGAGGATATCAAAATATTGATACAAGACTTAGAGCTATTGGTGCAGATATCAGAAGAATTGATTAATTAGTTGTTTAATTAATCAATTCTTTTTATTTTGTTCTTAGTATTTTAATTTCGCACTGAGGAGTTAATAATATCCCAGACTTGCTTTTCTTTTGTTTAGCTAATTGTTTTTCAAGTTCGCTAATATAAGATCCTCTTGCTTTTATGTTCGCTTCTGGAATCCCTCTTCCAATAAAATAGTTCTTAATTGCCTCTGCTCTTAAACGACTATTTTCTGCATCTTTCTTAATATTATAACCCTCAGTTGGTATTCTGCCAATAATTTCAACAACAATCTTTGGATAATCTTGTAGTGATCTAAAAGCTTCGTCGAGTGATGAGTAGGATTCAGGAAGGAGGGTAACATTATTTAATTCGTCAACATCAAAATATATCTCTCCTCTAATTGGAAGTTTAGAGCCAGCTTTAATTTCAACCAAACGAGCAGTAAGTATTGAGTCTTTTATGGCCTGAGCATGAGTGATTTCTCTAATATAATTAAAATATCCGTCTTTCTTTAAACTAATTGAATAAGCTTTTTTAGGTAAAATCTTTACCCTTTGAGCTCCTGCATTTTCTCTTTCTAAAATAATATTTTCGGTTTCTGAGTCCTTAATAATAATATTTGCTGTTGTTCTTTGATGGTTAGAGCTATCAATAGGAAGCACAGTTAAAGGAGCAAAGTCAGTATTTATTGTTGTGTAAATTGTGTGACCAAGTCCTCCATTGGAAACATTATCAACAACGATAATATATTGTTCACCTGCTATAACGTCAATATACATTCCATGAGAAATAGATGAGTTTTTTGGAATATTTGTTAGATTTCCTTTTAAATCCAAACCAGTCTTACCCCCAATTGCGGTGTTGCTTGTTGAAAGAATGGAACGTATAGGAACAACTTTATTGCCAATTATTCTATTGCAAAAGTATTTGTTGGTGTATTTATAAACTAAGAAATCATAATCATCAGAAGAAGCTTTTGGGGTTATTTCAATACAAAGTTTACCACTATATGGTATTTCAAGTTTATACCAAACAGTATTATGCTCTTCTTCAAATACGTTTTTAACTTTATCATTGCGATTAATTTCGCTAACAAATCCAAACCCTCTTGGAGGTTCCGTTGGGCCAAAAGGAACATCAATTTGAAGAGGTGCTGCAAAAAAACAATCAGCACAACGTGGAGGAAGAGGTTTCTCTAAAATCACTTCTTTAGGCCTTGTTTTATTTCCCTTATTTGTTTTTTTCTTAGTCCCTTGTTGAGCATTAACACTAACAAGAACAGTAAGTAATAAAATAAAGGTTAATAATAATTTCTTCTTCATAAATTTTAATGCATTATTTGTGCAAACATACTAAAAAAACTTGAATGTAGAATAAAAATATTAAAGAAAATAATTAATAAACCCAAATGCATATAAATATATGCAATTTTTTTGTTGAAAAACTTTAATAATCTATCTTTGCATAAAATAATTATATAATAATTTTATGGAAGCTTTAGTAAAAACAAATTTTAATTTCAAAGGACAAAAGAATCTTTATGTAGGGAAGGTTCGTGATGTTTATAGTATCGACAATGAGTATTTAGTAATGGTAGTTTCGGATAGGATTTCAGCATTTGATGTTGTGCTTCCAAAAGGGATTCCATTTAAAGGACAGGTGTTAAATCAAATTGCTGAGAGGTTTCTTGATGCAACCTCAGATATCGTTTCTAATTGGAAAATTAATAGTCCAGATCCAATGGTAACTATTGGTTGTTTGTGCGAGCCTTTTAAA
>JALNVJ010000181.1 GCA_023227645.1 Bacteroidales bacterium
CCTCTTCTATAAAAAAGATACGATGTTGTTCCAGCATCTCCATGAGCAAATCCACAAACATTATTAAGTCCATAAACATCTCCTGAAGAATAAGAATTTTTTGTTGTAGCATTTGACAAAGCGCCTGCAAAACCACCAACAAAACTAGTTCCTCTAACAGTAATATTCGAATAGCTATTATTAATAATTCCTTTATTCTCACCGCATATTCCGCCAATATAATTAGTACCTGAAATTAATCCTCCTTTTGTATAACAGTTTGTAATTATTCCATTTTCTAATACTCCACAGATTGAACCAATTTGTTCATACCCTCTTATTCTTGAATTTTCTAGTCCTAAATTTCGGATTTCAGCCCCTTGCCCTATCTTCCCAAATAACCCTATACTTGTATTGGTTGATAATATAGAATCCTTGATAATAGTTAAATTTAAAATCTTTTTATAATTCCCATCAAATTTACCTAAAAAGCTAGTATTACCATCATTGGTTGTTCCACCTATATTCCAAGAGCCAATAGGGATAAAATTATTAACCCCTGCCATATCAATATTATTCATTAACTTATAATATACTCCTTGAGTGGTTCTCTTCGAATTAACATAATTAGATAAGAAGATAAGATCTGTTGTATCTGTTATTTCAAAAGGAGATTCAAATGTTCCCTGTCCTAAATACGACATTGTATGAAAACTAACCTCTTCGGTTTGAGCAGATATTGAAGTGGTGTTTATAAATGCCTTGTAAACATATTCTGTATTTGAACTTAGATTAGATAATAAATAAGACATAGCATTATTATCTCCACTTATGAATACAGTATCATAATTGGTTGCAGATGCTTCCTTCCATAAAAAACCTTTTGAAATTAATGTATCATTATACAAAACCGCCCTAGCATTTAATCTAGTACTATGTGCATAAATTTCTGTTGCTGGCTGAGAAAATACTCCTGAAATTAATTGATTATAATGCCAAATAAAAACAGGATAACCCTGGTTAACATTTAAAGTATCATGACAGAAAACTGATGGAATTTGATTTGTATTTAATAAGGTTGCTAATGTGCCATCACTCATTTGAATTGGAGTTAAAATATTTGTAGGATTATTGCCTAAGCTTCCTTGGATAACAGATTCTAACGTACTATATTGATATAGGTGTGTTCCCCAAGTAGCATGAGAAAAAGGACAGACATAATTAAATCCTCTAACATTTCCAGATGAATAAGAATATTGAGTATTAGCATAAACTAATGCCCCTGCAAAACCGCCTACATAGGTTATTCCAGAAACATCAGCCGTAGTATAGCAGTTTTTAATAACTGCATGATCACTATTACCAACAAATCCACCAACAAGACTACTCTCTCCTACCAGACCTGTAGAAAAACAATTCTCTATTGTACCAGAAGACAGTTCTCCACATATAGTTCCAACATATTCATAGCCTCTTGTCCTAGAATATACTAAACCTAAGTTTTTTACAACTCCACTATATATTCTTCCAAATAATCCTATATATTTATTAATTCCCAAATTAGAATCTTTTAAAATACTAAGGTTTGAAATTATCTTTCCATTACCATTAAATTCACCTTGAAATGTCGAATATGAATTTGAACTTAAACCATTTTGGCTCCAACCTCCAATTGGAATAAAGTCTGTAACCCCAGTAAAGTCGAGATCTTGTAAGAGGATAAAATATTTACCAGAATATCCATTACCACCATTAACACTATTGGCTAATGCAATTAATTCATTATTATTATTAATTTGATATGGACTCGTTAATGTTCCAGCTCCTGACCATTGCGCTGAAACATTTCCTGCTATTAGCACTGACACTAATAATAAAAAAAATGTAAGATCTTTTTCATAAGGGATAATTATTATTATTTGTGATTATTCTATACTATCTATTTCTTCTCTAATCTTTATCCAACGTTCAGAATCCATTTTGGCACCATAAACTTCAATTACATTGCCTACAAGGATGCTTCCCATTTTTCCACAATATTCAAGATCTTTATTCAAACATAAACCTGCAAGAAATCCTGCTGCATACATATCACCTGCTCCTGTAGTGTCAACTCTTGCTCTTTCTTTCTCTGCTATTCTAATTTCTATCTCTTTTGATTTTATTAGAGAGCCTCTTTTTCCTAATTTAACAATAGCTATATCGCAATATTGGGAAATGATTTTTACAGACTCTTCTGCATCTTGTGAAGTGAAAGCAGTTGCCTCTTCTTCATTAGCAAAAATAATATCTACATTCTTTGCGATATCTTTAAGGAATCCCAAGTTATCTTCAACAACATTATAGCTCGCAAAGTCTATCGAAACTTTTAAACCCTCTTGCTTTGCAAGTTCTATTGCTCTTGTAATTAAATTGTGATTAACTATTAGATAGCCTTCAATATGAAAATAATCGTAGCCCTCAAATAGCTCTTTTGATAATAGGTCTGCACTTAACTCAATTGCAGCTCCAAGATAGGTTGCAAAAGTTCTTTCACCATCTTTTGAAATTAGGGCAATTGCTCTTCCTGTTGGAGTGGTTTTACTTTTAAAAAACTTTGGTTCAATTGAATTATCAAGCATATCTTTTGCATAAAACTCTCCCAACTCATCCTCTCCTACCATTCCAATATAGGCAGAACCTATTCCAAGATTAGCAATACCATTTGCAGTATTTGCTGCTGAACCTCCCGTTTGTAGGGATGAATGAAGATTTGAAGTAGAGTTTTGAATTTTTTTTGACAATTCTAAATCAACCAATTGCATACTTGCTTTTGGGAGGTTTAGCATTTCAAGTCTATCATCAGAATCTAATTGAGTGATTATATCTACTAAGGCATTACCTAAACAAAGTGTTTTTTTGGACATATGAATTTGATTTTATATTTTTAATAAAACAAAATTACAATTATTTTTTGATAGTATTAATATATTTCCAGATATTTACACAAATAAATAAAAAAAAGTGGCCTTTTACGATAAAAGCAACTCAAATAAGATTCCGAAATAATCAATCTGCCAATAAATTTTGTAAAACAAAGTATAAATTTGGAAAAACAAGGTTTAATTTTAGTAAGGTGGCAGGTTACTATCAGTAAGGTGGCACCTTACAAGTAGTAACCAGGCACCTTACTGATAGTAAGGTGCCTGGTTACAAGTTTTTTCTTTGGTTTAATAAAATTTATTCCTTATCTTGAAAGTTTAAAATCAAGTCATTGAATACTTTTATAGAAGAGAATCATTAATAATTTACTATATCTATTAACCAAGATAAGACTGCAAGATATGGCTACGAGAAGTGTGTTTAAGCCTTCTTATTGCCTTTTCTTTAATTTGACGAACTCTTTCGCGTGTTAAATCAAATTGTTCGCCAATTTCATCTAAG
>JALNVJ010000182.1 GCA_023227645.1 Bacteroidales bacterium
AATGCAGTCACTTGGGATATGATTCACTACGATGTTCAGCTTATTGGAGGGGCGGTTCTTCACCAAGGAAAGATTGCGGAAATGGCTACAGGGGAAGGGAAAACTCTTGTTGCAACCTTGCCGTTATATCTTAATGCTCTTTCAGGCAAAGGAGTTCATGTTGTAACCGTTAATGATTATTTAGCAAAACGTGACTCTGAATGGATGGGAATGATATTTGAATTTCATGGTTTGAGAGTTGATTGTATTGATAAACATCAGCCAAACTCAGAAGAGCGTCGTCATGCATATGAAGCAGATATAACCTATGGTACAAATAACGAATTTGGATTTGATTATTTGAGAGATAATATGTGTAATAATCCTAATGAAATTGTTCAAAGGAAGCCTAATTATGCAATTGTTGATGAGGTTGACTCGGTTTTGATTGACGATGCAAGAACACCACTTATTATTTCAGGACCAACACCAAAGGGAGACGACCAAGAGTTTGATGGATTTAAGCCAGTTATTGAGAAGCTATATAATGTACAAAGAAATTTAGTAACTCAAATATTAGCAGAGGCTAAAAAGCTATTGCACGAAGGAAGAACACCAGAGGAAGAACGTCAAGGAGGTGTTCTACTTTTAAGAGCTCATCACGGTCTTCCAAAAAACAAGGCTCTAATTAAGTATTTGAGTGAATCAGGGATGAAATCTCTTCTCTTGAAAACAGAAAATCAATATATGCAAGACCAAAACAAGGAAATGTATAAGATTGATGACCCTTTATATTTTATTATTGATGAAAAAGTAAATTCAATTGAGTTAACCGATAAGGGGATTGATTATTTATCAGCCATAGGTGAAGACCCTAAAATGTATTTGCTAACAGATGTTGGTTCGGAAGTAGCTGATCTTGAAAAACAAGAACTAACCCCAGCAGAGAAAGCAGAAAAGAAAGATAAGATACTTCAATCTTATGCAATTCAATCTGACAGGGTTCATACAATAAACCAACTTCTTAAGGCTTATACTCTTTTTGAAATTGATGTTGAGTATGTTGTGATGAACAATCAAGTTAAGATTGTTGATGAACAAACAGGACGTATTATGGATGGACGACGTTATTCTGACGGACTTCACCAAGCAATTGAAGCAAAAGAAAATGTTAAGGTTGAAGCTGCAACCCAAACCTATGCAACGATAACTCTCCAAAACTACTTCCGTATGTATAAGAAGCTTGCAGGGATGACAGGTACGGCAGAAACAGAAGCAGGTGAGTTGTGGAATATCTATAAATTGGACGTTGTGGTAATTCCAACCAATCGTGCAATCACAAGAGCAGATAACGAAGACCTTATATATAAGACCAAGAGAGAAAAGTTTAGTGCTGTTATCAACGAAATTGAGAAATTGATAGGAGAGAATAGGCCAGTTCTTGTGGGAACAACTTCTGTTGAAACATCTGAGCTATTGGGCAAGATGCTTACCATGAGAAAGATTCCTCATCAAGTATTAAATGCTAAATTACATAAGAAAGAAGCAGATATTGTGTCAGAGGCAGGACGTGCAAGAACGGTTACAATTGCAACCAATATGGCTGGTCGTGGAACTGACATCAAGCTAAAAGAAGGAGTTAAGGAAGCAGGTGGATTAGCAATTATAGGAACAGAGCGACATGAATCACGAAGAGTTGACCGTCAGTTACGAGGACGTGCTGGTCGTCAGGGTGATCCAGGAAGTTCACAATTCTTTGTTTCATTGGAAGATAATCTAATGCGACTATTTGGTTCTGATAGGATGTCTAAGATAATGGATAGACTTGGGCTTAAAGAAGGAGAGGTTATTCAGCATTCAATGATGACCAAGAGCATTGAAAGAGCACAACGCAAGGTTGAAGAAAATAACTTTGGAACAAGAAAGCGTTTATTGGAATATGATGACGTTATGAATAATCAACGTGAGGTTATATATTCAAAACGTAAGAATGCATTATTTGGTGAAAAGCTTGCAATAGATATATCTAATATGATGTATGATGCGTTAGAGTACCTAATCAATGAATATCATAATGCAAGTGATTTTGAAGGTTTCAAATTAGAGTTTATGAAGCTAACTGGGATGGAATGTACAATTGAAGATGAAAAAACATTTCTAAATACAAGAAAATCACAACTTACAGAACAGCTTAATGATGAGGTTTACACTAACTATAAGAATAGGATGGAGAGGATATCTCAACTAGCCTTCCCTTATGTTAAAGATATCTACGAAGCAAAGAGTTATCGCTACGAAAACATTGCCTTCCCTATAACCGATGGTGTTAGGATGATGAATGCAATTGCACCAATTGAGAAATCATATAAGACCAATGGTAAGGAGATATCCCTTTCAATAGAAAAGAGTATTGCTCTCCACCTAATTGATAATGCTTGGAAAGAACATTTAAGAGATCTTGACGATTTAAAACAATCTGTTCAAAATGCTTCTTATGAACAAAAGGATCCATTATTAATTTATAAGCTTGAGTCTTTTGGTTTATTTGAAAAGATGATTAGTGAAATTAATAAAGAGATTACATCTTTCCTTTGCCGTGCAACTCTTCCACTTGAAGAAAAAGCAGTTAAGGAAACAGAACTCCCACAATCGGATAATAAGAAACTAAAAACAGGACGTCAAGAACTGGAAGCTAACAATCCATCTGAACCTCAAAAAATTCAGCCAGTACACGTTGAAAAGAAGGTAGGAAGAAATGACCCTTGCCCTTGTGGAAGTGGAAAGAAATATAAAAACTGCCACGGGAAAACAGAATAAAATATATGTCCCTATAATATTTAAAAAGAGAGGAAAACGAATTTTTCTCTCTTTTCTTTTGTATTAAAAGAAATTAATTGTACTTTTGCAAACTCTTTTAAAAGAGATATCGTCTATTTATTAACAAAAAACAAAATACCAAATGGTAAGACAGTATGAAACCGTTTTCATTATGACTCCCGTTTTATCTGATGAACAGATAAAGGAAACGGTAAAAAAATATCAGTCTTTATTGGCTGACAATGGCGCTGAGATTGTTTACGAAAACAACTGGGGGATGCGCAAATTAGCTTATCCTATTCAAAAGAAATCAACAGGGTTTTACTACCTAATCGAGTTCAAAGCAGAAGGAGAACTTATCGCAAAGCTTGAATTGGCTTACAAGCGTGATGAAAAACTTCTTCGTTTCTTGACAGTTTCATTGGATAAACATGCAATTGCTTATAACGAAAAGAAACGTTCAGGTGGCATGAGAAAACAACAAGAAGCTGCAGCAGCTAAGTCAGAATAATTTATTTAATAAACAAGAAGCAATGGCAAACGAAACAGAAATAAAATATTTGACACCGATTACGGTTGAGACACAAAGGAAAAAATATTGCCG
>JALNVJ010000183.1 GCA_023227645.1 Bacteroidales bacterium
AATCCTCCAATAATAAATAAAGATGCTGAAATATGAGCCTTGATTGAGATCGAGAATTTACTACGGAAAATAAAAATTGCCAATACAACAAAAAATTCAATAAAATTAAGACTAAAGCCAAGTCTAAAGCCATCTCTATATATCTGAATTAAAGAAAATACAACAGCGGGTAGGGTTAACACTATCAAGCTAAGAAGAGAATAATTTATTAGTTTTTCTCTAATTGCATTTATTTCTTTTCTTAATTTTTGCATAAACAAGAATAATTAATTCTAATATGATAAGATAATAAATATTAATACGCAAAGATACTAATTTTGTTCTAATATTTGAACAAAAAAAGCCACCCGTTAAGGTGGCTGAAACGATTATTTTCTTGAGGTCTCTTCCAGATTCGAACTGGAGTAGACGGTTTTGCAGACCGGTGCCTAACCGCTCGGCCAAGAGACCTTGTTTAAATCAGTGTGCAAAATTACAACTTTTTTCCATATAACCAAAAACACAAGCATTTTTAACTATAAAATGATTAAGTCTTAGCTTTTTTATATCTTTGCACTAAGAATAAAATTATATTATTATATGGAATTTACTGCAGGACAAATCGCCCAAATGTTATCAGGAGAGGTAGTGGGAAATGAAGATGCTATCGTTAACACTCTTTGCAAGATTGAAGAAGGGACTGAAAAAGGGATGTCTTTCCTCTCAAACCCAATATACGAACATTATATTTATAACACAAAAGCCTCCGTGGTTATTGTGAACAAAAGCTTTAAGCCAGAAAAAGAAATAAAGTCAACAATTATTAAGGTTGATGATGCTTATGCTTGTTTTGCTAAAGTTTTAGATATTTATAATGAATATTTACTCAATAAATCAGGAGTTTCTTCTCTTTCCTTTATTTCACAATCTTCCACAATTGAAGGAGAGCCTTATGTTGGAGAGTTTGCATATATTGGAGAAAATGTAAAAATAGGTAAAGGAGCCAAGATATATCCACATGTTTATATAGGCGACAATGTTCAAATAGGCGATAATGTTACTTTTTTTTCAGGTGCAAAGGTCTATCATTCTTGTATAATTGGGAATAACTGCAATATAAACTCTGGAGCTGTTATTGGAGCTGATGGTTTTGGCTTTGCCCCTCTTGAAGATGGATCTTTTAAGAAAATTGCTCAAATTGGAAATGTTATCTTAGAAGATAATGTTGAAATTGGTGCAAATACAACAATAGATAGGGCAACAATGGGAAGCACTATTATTCATAAAGGGGTTAAATTAGATAACCTTATTCAGATAGGGCATAATGTAGGAATTGGAGATAACACAGTAATGGCGGCACAATCAGGAGTTGCTGGTTCAACAAAAATTGGAAAGAACTGTTTTATCGGAGGTCAAGTAGGTTTTTCAGGACATATAACAGTAGGAGATCAAGTAAAGATAGGTGCTCAATCAGGAATTATGTCAAATTTAGAGAATAATGCATCAATTATGGGTTCTCCTGCATTTGATGCAAGACCCTATATGAAGAGTTATGCTTATTTCCGCAAATTACCAGAACTGGCCGATAAAATAAAAGAACTTGAAAAGAAGATAAAAGAATTAGAGATGAAGTAATTTTCTTTCTGTTGATAAATAGAAAAGAGCTTGTTATTTATTGCAACAAGCTCTTTAATCAAATTAATTTTTATTTAAAATTAGATTCATATCTTTAGTATCCAGTAATATTTTATCTTCATCTTTTCTAATATAAATCTTCCCTCCGTCATTTGTTTTAATCATGCACCCATCTTTTATCTTCTTTACATTCCTTTTCTTAAATAAATATTCCTTTCTTGCATTCTCATTTAATTTAATCATTATGGAATTATCAGAAATACAAACATAAGGAGAATGTACATTTTTATTGGTTGTATTATTAAATTTAGTAATCTGTTTTTTTAAAGTTGATGTATCTATATTATTTTTAGACGGTTTTTTTTCAATCATTTTAATTATATCGAATTGAGCCGTGTAATTTCCCTTAAATTCTTCAATATTTTGTGAAAATAAACAGTGTGATAATAATAATAATACTGTAGTTAAAAATAATCTATTAACCATAATTAAACCTTTTTATAATTCGATAGATCTTTTTCAGTGATAGCTAAAACACAGTAATCATCTATTACTAAAGAAAACTTACCTGGGTTAGGATTTTTTGGGTCTTCTGGTGAATAGAAATAAACTTCGACTTCCTTGCCATCGACATTTCCAAAAAATCCCATATGAGTAATATTCCCGTATTCATCACAAAAAGTAATAATAAACCCAGAAATAGTATGACTTTTTCCCGAATTATCTTTATAAGAAAGATTAAACTCATAATGGTCACAAATTGTATCAGTTTTGTAATGTACTGATGTTGGGTTAGAAATTGGCTCAGGATCTTTAAAGTTGTCACTACATGAACCCATAAATAAACTCAATCCTAGAATTGTAAAGATAATGGTTTTTTTCATTTTATTATACTTTTTATGTTTTTGCTTCTATTATTTAATTAAAGTAATATGAGTAGAAGCAAATAACTCATATTACATGAGTGCAAATATAGTTTATTTTTATATTAAATAATACTTATGATTAATTTTTAAATTAATTCAATGTTTATTAAGTGTTTTTTCTTTTTTTTTCTATTATGAAAGCTTTGAACTAATTAAGTGAAGGAATTCTTCTCTTGTTTCATTTCTAAGAAAAGCACCTGTGAAATCGGAAGTAGTGGTCACAGAATTTTGTTTTTGAACTCCACGCATAGACATACATAAGTGACGAGCTTCAATTACAACAATAACCCCCAGCGGATTTAGAGTTTCTTGAATACAATCTTTAATTTGTTTTGTTAAGCGTTCTTGTACTTGTAATCGACGGGCAAAACATTCCACAACACGAGGAATTTTACTAATCCCAACTATTTTACCATTTGGAATATATCCCACATGTGCTTTACCAACCATAGGAACCATATGATGCTCACAAAGAGAATAAATTTCAATTTCCTTAACAATAACCATTTGTTTATAGTCTTCATTAAAGGTTGCAGAGCGAAGAATCTCAACAGGATCCTCATCATAACCATGAGTAAAGAACTGCATAGCCTTAGCAACTCGCATTGGAGTGTCTAAAAGTCCTTCACGAGAAGAATCTTCTCCAATTAATGTTAATATCTCTTTATAGTGATGAGCTAATTTTTTAAGCGTATCGGGATTATAGCGTTCAATCTTGGAATAGCCATTATCAATATCCATAAGAATAAATTTATCTGTAAAAATCTAAAAATTAAGATGCAAAATTATAAAAATTAACGCTCACAATACATAAAATTCAAATAAATAATTATTAATAAGAAA
>JALNVJ010000184.1 GCA_023227645.1 Bacteroidales bacterium
GGAATAGGATTAAGTGCTGGTAGAGCTCAAAAATATGGTTCTTACACTAAACTATCTGAAATACCAACTGATTCGTGGTTAGTTTTTGTTTGGGTTGAGACAGGTATTGTTGGATTAATCCTTTATATTGGAATGCTATTATTTATATTAGCGTATTGCGGATATTTAATATTGTTTAGATTAAAAAACAATGAATTACGTCATTATATGATTGGATTATACGGTGGAATTGCAGGTATGATTGTTGCAGCTTATGCTAATGAAGCTTTTAATCAATTTCCAAATGGGTTTTTAGTTTATATAGGGATAGCATTGATATCTTTATCTCCATTTTTAGATAAAGAACTTGAAGAAAACAAACCTAATACGAAAAACTCCGTAGAAGACAAAAAAGAATTAGTTATTTGATAGAATTATATATAATATTTTAGTTTTAATTTATGAATGAAGTCTTAGTTTCTTTTATTACTGTTAATTACAATGGGCTCGGAGATACAATTGAACTTATTTCCAGCTTAAAAAAAAATATCAAAAGCATCTCATATGAGATTATTGTAATCGATAATGCCTCAAGAAAAGATGAGATCAGTCCATTAAGAGAATTGTTCAATGATATACATTTTATTAAGAGTGATACTAATTTGGGATTTGCTGGAGGGAACAATCTAGGAATTGACATAGCTAAAGGGAAGTATTTGTATTTTATTAATAACGACACCTATATTCTCGAAGACAATATATCATTTTTGATTAAAAGACTTGAATCAAAGAAAAATATTGGAGGCGTTAGCCCTAAAATCCTTTTTCATGAACCTTTTAATACGATACAGTTTGCAGGGTTCACTCCTTTTACAAAATATACTATTAGAAATAGTATTATTGGATATAGTAAACCAGATTGCATAAAATTTAACTCAGCATCAATAACACCTTATGTTCACGGGGCTGCAATGATGTTTAAAAGAGAAGTAATTGAAAAAGTTGGGAAAATGCCAGAGATTTACTTTTTGTATTATGAAGAAATGGATTGGTGTGAAATTATTAAGAGAGCTGGATATGAATTGTGGTATGAACCAAAATCTAATGTATATCATAAAGAAAGTAGGTCAACAGGAAAGGATAGCTCAAGAAAAATATATTATCACAGTAGAAATAGATTATTATTTACTTGGAGAAATTTAAATAAGAGAAGGAAAAGTATATCTATTTTATATCAAATATTGATTGCCAATACACTTCATATATTAAAATATTTTTTTAGAGGTAAATTTAAATTAGCAAAGGCTACTATTATGGGTGAATTTGATTTTCTAATTATTAAAAATAAAACACTATAAATATGATTCTAACGATACTAAGAGTTTTAGAAGTATTCTTCTTTATTATTACATCATTTTCAGTAGGATATTTGTTTTTCTATGCTGTTTTGTCGATGAAGGAAAATATGCCAAGACATAAGGAAGCAAAGAAAAAAAATAAAATATTAGTATTATTTCCTGCATATAATGAGGATAAAATTATCATTAATTCAATTGAAGAATTTATAAAACAAGACTATCCACGAGAATTATTTGATGTTGTAATAGTTTCAGATAATATGAAAGATGAAACTGACAATAAGATAATTGAATTAGGAGGAGAAATTCTAAAAGCAAACTATGACAATAGTTCAAAAGCAAAGGCTTTAAAATTTGCAATTAATCAAAAAAAAGATATAGATTATGATATCATTGTGATTTTGGATGCTGATAATATTGTTGAACCTAATTTTCTTAACGAGATAAATAATGCTTATTATGCAGGCTCAAAAGCAATTCAAGCACATAGAGTTGCCAAAAATAGAGATACCGAAATGGCAATTTTAGATGCTGTAAGTGAAGAAATTAATAATTCAATATTTCGTAGAGGACATGTTAGAATTGGAATAAGCTCAGCGTTAATTGGTTCGGGAATGGCATTTGACTATAAATGGTTTAAAGAAAATGTTCACCATTTAAATACTGCCGGAGAGGATAAGGAACTAGAGGTTTTACTTCTCAAACAAGGTATATATATTGATTTTCTAAATTGGGTATTTGTTTACGATGAAAAAACAAGAAACCAATCTACTTTTGCAAAACAAAGAAGAAGATGGATTGCCGCACAATTTAGTGTATTAAAATCTTCAATCAAAGACCTCCCAAAAGCTATTTGGGAAAAGAACTGGGACTATGCAGACAAACTAATACAATGGATGATGTTACCAAGAATTGTTGTAATGGGATTTGCATTTTGTTTTGCTGTAGGATTATTATTTATAGATTGGGTTTGGGCTATTAAATGGTGGATTATCTTAATCATATTAATGTATTCATTTGCTATTGCAATTCCCGATTTTTTAGTAGATAAAAAACTCAAAAAAACATTTCACAAACTCCCTTTAATATTTGTTATTATGGTATTTAATATAATGAGAATTAAAGGAGTAAATAAAAAATATATTCACACAAAAAAAGGAGGGAAATGAAAATAGCTATTGAGGCTCAAAGAATATTCAGAGCTAAAAAGCACGGAATGGATTTTGTTGCCCTTGAAACAATAAGAGAGATTCAAAAAATTGATAAGGAAAATCAATACTATATTATAGTTGCTCCAGGAACGGATAGATGTTTGGAAGAGTCTTCAAATATGAAGATAATTGAAATGAGTTCAATTGGAGGTTATTTAGGATGGGAACAATATTCTCTTCCTAAGATTATAAAACAAATCAAACCTGATATTCTTCATTGTACAAGCAACACTGCCCCTATTTTTTGTAAAACAAATCTAATCGTTACCCTACACGATATAATATTCCTCGAAAAACAAGCAAGTATAAATAAATCCATCTATCAAAAATTAGGTAGAATTTATAGAAGGCTAGTGGTTCCAAGAATTATTCCTAAAGCTAAGAAAATTATCACTGTTTCAAATTTTGAGAGAAAAAATATAATGAATTTACTTGATTTGGCAAATGATAAAATTATTTTTATACATAATGGTTATAGTAAGCATTTTAATGTAAAAGAGAATGCAGAGGATGTTTATAAAAAGTATATTGATACGGATAATTATATATTTTTCTTAGGAAATACTGATCCTAAGAAAAACACAGAAAGGACAATAGTGGCTTATGCCAATTACGTAAAAAAAACTGATCAAAATAATATATATAAACTTTTAATTGCTGACCTAAAAGAAGAATTTATTGATAAAATACTTAAAGAGAATAACATTCAATTTATTAAACCATATATTTCATCTCCCGATTACATTCCAAATACCGACCTTCCTTATATTTATTCAGGAGCCAAGGCTTTTTTATATACTTCATTAAGAGAAAGTTTTGGAA
>JALNVJ010000185.1 GCA_023227645.1 Bacteroidales bacterium
GAGCCTTTTAAAGTTGAAATGGTTATTAGAGGGTATCTTTCTGGTCATGCATGGAGAGAATATAAACAAGGCAAAAGAGAGCTTTGTGGAGTAGTTTTGCCTGAAGGAATGAAAGAAAATGATAAATTTTCACATCCAATAATCACACCTACCACAAAAGAAGATATTGGACATGATGAAGATATTTCAAAGCAAGAGTTAATTAGTTTAGGACTTGTTGATAAAGATGATTATGAACAATTAGAAAAATATACCTATGCTTTGTTTGAAAGAGGAACTCAGATGGCAAAAGAAAGAGGCCTAATACTTGTTGATACAAAATATGAGTTTGGAAAAAAAGATGGTAAAATTTACTTAATCGATGAAATTCATACTCCAGATTCTTCACGTTATTTTTATTTAGAAGGTTATAAAGAACGTCAAGATAATGCTCAAGCTCAACGACAACTATCAAAAGAATTTGTAAGAGAATGGTTGATGGAAAATGGATTTCAAGGCCTTGAAGGACAAGAAATACCAGAAATGACACCAGAAATTATTAATCAAATATCTGAAAGGTATATTGAGTTATATGAAAGTATTGTTGGTGAGAAATTCCAAAGAAAAGAAACGGACAATTTGTTAGAAAGAATAGAAACAAATGTTTCAAATTGGTTGAAAACAAAATAAATACTTATTTTAAGTAAAAGAGCAAAATGAAAAAGACATTTAATTATTTGGTAGTATTAATTCTATTCCCTCTGTTTTTTATTTCTTGTAACAATGAAGAAATATATGAACACTCTATTAGTTTTCCAAACAACTCTTGGCAAAGAATAGAAGAAGGCAAAGATATTACATTTGAAAAAATAAATATTAAATCAGTTAAGGATGATTATGATATCAATGTTTCTTTCGTTCATAAGCCAACAATTAATGTTGATAAGATAAGCTTTATACTTAGAATCATTTCCCCATCTGGAATTAGCAAAGAAACAATTCACACAATTGAGCTAAAAGATAGGGACAAGGTTAAGTTTGTAGGGTCTAATCTTGGTGAAATCATTGAAATTAAAGAAGCTGTTAAACAATACATTACTTTGCCAGAAGTTGGAGAATATAAAATAATTATCTCTAACTATAGTGAAAGCTATGAAATCAAAGACTTAGAGAAAATTACTCTTGAAGTAGTTAAATCTAACTTAGATTACGAAATTTTAAAATAATGGAAGAAGAGTCAGGTATAAGCCAATACTATAATAAGTTATTGCCCATACTCCAAACTCTTCCTGAAACTCCAGGTGTTTATCAATATTTTGATAAAAATGGAACAATAATATATATAGGAAAGGCCAAAAATTTAAAAAATAGAGTCCTTTCCTATTTTCAAAAAGATGCCAACCATAATTCCAAAACACGTCTTTTAGTTCGTAAGATATACGATATAGCACTTATTCATGTTAATACCGAAACAGAGGCCTTACTCTTAGAGTGTAATTTAATAAAGAAACATAAACCACGCTATAACATTCTATTAAAAGACGATAAATCATATCCTTGGATACGAATTACAAATGAAGACTTTCCTAAGATTTTGAAAACAAGAGTCCTTATAAAAGATGGCTCGCTTTATTTTGGACCCTACCCAAATAAAAGAGGGATTAAAGAACTTATGGATATTATTAGATTAATGTTTCGTTATAGGACATGTAATCTCAAACTAAATGAAGAAAACATTAGATTAGGCAAATTTAAGCCTTGTCTAAACTATCAAATTAAACTTTGCAACGCCCCTTGTATAGGTGAGGAAACAAAAGAAGAATACAATCAAACTATAACAATTATTAAATCTATGCTAAAAGGCGATTTCTCTTCCCTAACTAAGGAATTGAAACACGAAATGATAAATTTAGCTCAAGAACTAAAATTTGAACAAGCCCAAATAATAAAAGAAAGGATAAGTCTTTTAGAGAACTATCAATCTAAAACATCAATTGTAAGTAGTAAGATTAATGATGTTGAAGTATTTGCCTACACAAGTGGGGAGAATTCAATATTTTTTAATATGATGAAAGTTGTATCGGGGATGGTTGTCTCATCTTATTCAATGGAAGTTATTAAGAAATTGGAAGAAACAGACCAAGAAGTTTTTACGGCTGCAATAATTCAAAGTAGGGACAAGATGCAATGGACTTTTAAGGAAATTATTGTGCCAGAGTATTTAGATTTGCCCGACGATTATTTAATACAGACAGTTCCTCAATTAGGGGAGAAGAAAAAACTACTCGACCTTTCTTTTCATAATGCTAAGTTTAGTAAAATTGAGAAATCAAAAAAAGCAACATTACTTGATCCAGAGCGTCATTCAAAAAGAATCTTGGAACAAATGAGGAAAGATTTAAGAATGAGCGAAGCACCTATTCAAATTGATTGTTTTGATAATTCCAATACTCAAGGATCTGAGCCAGTTGCCGCATGTGTGGTATTTCGTAATGCCAAGCCTTCCAACAGAGAATACAAACATTATAATATCAAAACAGTTGTTGGTCCTGATGATTACGCATCAATGCAAGAAGTGCTATATAGAAGATATTCAAGGCTAAAGGTCGAAGGCAAGCCTCTCCCTCAGCTTATTGTGATTGATGGAGGGAAAGGACAGTTAAGTTCTACTGTTGAGATATTAACTGCACTAGAAATTATTGATAAGGTAAAGGTTATTGGAATTGCGAAAAGATTGGAAGAAATATATTTCCCCAATGATCCAATACCACTTCATTTAGATAGGAGGAGTGAAACCCTAAAAATTATTCAACAAATCAGAGATGAGGCACATCGATTTGGAATAACACATCACCGCTCAAGGCGTTCGAAAGCCACTTTCAAAACTCAATTATCCGATATTGAAGGAATAGGTGAGGTAACATCGAGAAATTTATTATTGAAATTCTTATCAGTTAAAAGAATATCTCAAGCCACATTAGAAGATTTAACCACTTGCATAGGTAAATCAAAAGCAGAAATAGTGTATAACTATTTTCATAAATAAAATTCCAATCAATAAAGGTTGATATTTAACAACACTCAACCCCTCCATTCTATTTGGTTACAATATTATTTAAAAAAAACAACCACAGCTCCGTAGGTGCGATATCTTTGTAGAAAGAGAAAGATATGAGGGGGTAAGGATATCCTATTTTTGTGTATGGGTGGAAGAATAGATTGTTCTGTTGTGCGGGATTTCCTAATCCCACACGTTATTATTATTAGGATATGTTATCCGATAGAGTTTATTCTATATGCTTATAACCATTCTTTAATGATTCATCATTGGCTTTTTTTTATATATCTCCTCCTACTCCTTTA